>NZ_JACJPW010000115.1 GCF_014696265.1 Aerosakkonema funiforme FACHB-1375
AATTGTGCCGATGCACGATATGCCTACGGCACGCTGTGCGAAGGCACTCCTGCAAGTGCCTTAACAAAAGTTCATACAGTGTCGATTACTTTTGTCCGACTACTTACTGCCTTTGGGCGAAGATTTTCTATGGCAAATTGAAACGGGTGTCATCCGCACCATGACGTGGCAGGAAGACGGAACTTGTATCACCTTTGGATTGTGGGGGCCAGGAGATATTGTCGGTAGAGCCCTATCAAAAGCCGATCCCCTTCAAATAGAATGCTTAACTGATGTACAAGCAACATTACTGCCCGCCGGTAACTGGGATCTAGCTACTGATGCTATGCTTCTACACGCTCAACGTCTCGGAGAATTTTTGGAAATTGTACACAGCAAACCTATTGACGCCTCGCTGTTTCGATTGATGAATTGGTTGGGCAAAAGGTTCGGTCGCGAAATCGATCGAGGACAAATTATCGATCTGCGCTTAACCCATCAGCAAATGGCTGAAATTATTGGCGCTAGCAGAGTTACTGTCACCCGCATTCTCAATAACTTTGAAAAGCAGGGAATTATTCAACGCCTGCATCGCAAAGTTGTCGTTATGCAAGAGCAGTCTTTGTGGCACTACGAAATTTAACTAGGAACTAGGGGTTAGGGGCTAGGGGCTAGGGAAGAGGGAAGCGGGAGTGGAGAAGAAGGGGAGAGTGGGGGAGTGGGGGAATTTATATGTAAATTTTCGACCTTTATGGCGTTCTCCCGCTCTCCCGTTCTCCCGCTCCCCCGCTCCCCTCTCTTACCCTAGCCCCTAGCCCCTAACCCCTAGCCCCTTCTTTTAGATGGCTCTAAAAGAGTTATGTATTCTCTGAATCATAGAGATTGCCGATGTATTGCTGGGAGCGTAGAAACTAGCCATATAAATGGTTTTGTTATTCTGATAACGAATCATCGTAATAATTGCATCAGTTTCTGATTCGGATATCCATAGTTGAACTGCTTCTAGTCCGCTAATATTCAGCCTGCTTCTTCTTTTGATCTGATAACCAACTTTTTCCTGGGCTGAAATTGCCTCCTTGACAACCGTCTCAAAATTTTTCGGTTGAATATATATATCCGTTTTGATAAAATTTTCTGGAAAATCCTGATTTCCTACGATAGCCAGACGATCGTTTGTTATGATTGTCAGGTCGCTCCTGTTTCTCTCTACAAACCAACCAAAAGGATACTGAATTGCATATTCACGCGGTTCTACGTAAGTTAAAAATCTCGTTTCTGTGGTGACGGGACTATTTTGTGCGACACCAATCTTTGTCCCAAAAACTGTATAGGGCAGCGTAACAAATCCTAAAAACGCAACAATTTTCAGGGCTGTGGAAAGCAAAAGTTTGAATTTCATAGTTTTTTCTAACCTACTCGACTTGCCCTAAATAATATCGTCAGATTCAATTTCTTCACAGCGTTGCAGGAGTGTTTCAATTTCAGCTGCTAATTCAATTAACTCTGGCCAAGATGAATCATTTACTAAGTCTTGGGCGTGAGCGAGCTTGTTTCTTAATGCTTCGGCTGATTTGAGGAAACGCTCTCCAGATCTTTTGGATTTTAGCCCAAGTCGATCGACAATTTCTGTTTTGGCGAGGATTAATTCCCGCTTATCGGAGAATTGCAGGTAATCTGTCAAGTTCATCGCTTCGTTTTTCGCTTGCCGATCGTGCCATAATTTTTTCGCCAATGCCACTCGATCGCTTTTGACGAAAGGCTGCCATGAATCATTTGGGTAGTAAATCCGTACTAGCCGGAGGATCTGCATTTCCAGCAAGGTGACGAGTCCGAACAGTAACATCCGTACCGGTGCTTTTTGTAAGTCTCCGCGTGTGACGATACCGCTGACGCGATCGCGATCCAACACAAACACCTTTGTTTTATACCGCAAAATCCGCAGCAATTCTATCAGGGGCGTGGATGCGGCGATTAATTCCGAGGGGTGAAAAATGCGCTGGTAGTCGCCGCATTGACCATCCGCCAAACTCTGGCGATCGATATAGCCGCAAATTATACCATTATCTTCCACTCCGAGAACGTCAAAGTTGAGACTTTCCATCCACTGGCGCACAACCGCCGCCGATTGGGAAGCTAGCACAGACTTGAGAGGTTCGGCAACGTATTTGACTGTGATACTATCCTCGAACAGACTCCGCAAGTCAGCAGAAGTGGATTTCAGTTGTTTCATGCTGTGAGACAAGGTGATTGCTAGGGCGTCGGGGAAGAAGGGTCTAGAATAAAGGTTTTCAGCAATTAAGAATGTCTTGGCAGTTACTATAGATATAATTATTTCATCAGTTTCAATCTCTAGCACAATTTCAAACGCCCGGACTTGTTTCATTCCGGGCGTTTGTTCTTAGGTTGCAGACATCCTTCTGCGAGGTTTTAACTTATTAAGCAGCCATCATCATCATGGACATTTTCTTGCACATTTCGGCGCAATGACGACAAGAATCCGCACAAGCTTTCATCTTGGCATCGTCGCCCATCATATCGCAGCATTCCGCACAGCGCATACACATTTCCCCACACAGCTCGCTGGTGCGTCCCATGAACTCCGAACCCATCATCATCATATTCATGGACATTTGGCACATTTCCATGCAGTCGCGCATCATGCCCATCATCGAGCCTTCCATGTACTTGCCGCCCATTTCCATGCAATAAGTCATGGATTCCATGCACATTTTGTAGCAATCCATGCAGGCTTGCATACATTCCTGCATATCTTTGCTCATCGGCATGGCTTCTTTCGTCATCATCATCATCATAAATTTGCTCCTAATTTAGGAAAAGCGAATCTATCTGAGGAAGCAGAAACGTAACTGCTCCCTATTTTTGTTGCAAGTGAAAAAATATTTTTTTCTGCTTGCAGTTGTATACTAACACATTAATAATCTATCTTGTTACACCTTAAAAAACTGTGATATAAGATTCATATTTGATTTTCAACTATTCCGATGAATTTACCGGAGATTACTGAAAATTTATTTAAAGTATTCCGATAAATTTACCGGAGATTAAGATTATTTTGACAAATATCTGCGATGGGGAAGATTTATCAGGCAAATTCGCTCGTTATATTTACATTTTCTTAAAAAATAGGAGCAAGGTAAAGAAATGTGTATAATATAAAAATTAAGACTTGTAAAACAGTTAACCTCTGAAGTTAAAAAGGTAAATAACTCATATTGCTATCAGTTATGAATTACCTGACTTTGATTTTCCACTCCTATCCGCTAGCACTAGGTTTCGGCGGCTTGATTGCAGGGTGTTTGGCTGGGCTTTTGGGCATTGGTGGCGGTATTTTTCTGGTTCCTCTAATGGTTAGCCTCGGTTTGACTCCCATCCAAGCCGTAGCTACGAGTAGCTTTGCTATGTTGTTTATATCTATCTCTGGGAGCTTGCAAAACTGGCGGATGGGCAAGTTGAACTTCCAGAAAGTGATAATCTTGGGGCTTCCTTCCTTGGCGACTGCACAACTGGGAGTTTATTTGGTAAAGCAGATTCCAGGCTATTTACTGATCGGTGCTTTTGGCGGATTATTATTAGCGAATATTTTTGTTATCAAACTCCAGCGAAGCTTCAGTAAAACAGAAGATATCGCCGCACCGCCAAAGCATTCTTGGCTGTCAAATTTGGGACGTTTTTTTACTGGTAGTGCAGCGGGTTTATTGGCGGGTTTATTTGGCATTGGTGGCGGCATAATTATGGTTCCCTTGCAAATTGCGCTGTTAGGAGAACCGATGAATATCGCAGCGCCGACGAGTTTGGGAGTGGTTGTCCTGTCAGCATCCTCAGCTTTCACAGGTCATGCGATGAAAGGAAATGTGCTGTATTCGATCGGTATTTTGTTGGGAATTACAGGTGCGATCGGCGTTCAAATCGGGACGCGACTGCTGCCCAAAATGCCCGATCTAATTGCTAAATTAGGTTTTCAGGTTGTTTTGGCAATTTTACCGATTTACTTTTTTTGGCAAACGGGGATGAGCGGAGGGAAACAACCGATCGCACAGCAGCTAGAAGCAGATAGCCAAAAAATTCCTCAATCTTTAATAGTTATAAAAATGCCATACAGAGAGCGCTTTATTACTACTTCACCACACCCAAACGTCTACCGACTTACCTCGACTTTATCGAATCGAGCAGCATAACGCAGCGATCGCCTACAGCAGTTTTCGGCTAACTCAGATCGAAACTGCTGTATTTAGGGCGAGCGTTGAATTTAACCAATATTTAACCTAGACTTAATATTAATCTTCAGTAAGCCGAGCGAATTACCGTAGTTACTTGGCACACTGGCGGACTGAGGGATGCCGATTCTAGTTTTGCGGGAGTACAAGCAATGAGTTCCATCTTTTTCAGTTCCGGCGATTGGCAAACTATAATCTTCAGGCTGAGTACCGCACTGGTGGTTGGCGGTGCGATCGGCTATAATCGCCAGCAGCCCGGTAGACCCGCAGGCTTGCGAACCTTCATGATAGTTAGCTTAGGCTCAGCTGCGTTTGTGATGATTCCCTTGCAAGTGGATGGCGAAAGTACCTTTTACTCCACAAATGCTCTGAGTAGAACTATCCAAGGCGTGGCGGCGGGAATCGGATTTCTGGGTGCGGGAATGATTTTGCAACAATCCGGTCAGAAATTTGGTAAACCAGAAGTCAAGGGATTAACCAGCGCCGCAACTATTTGGCTGGCGGCTGGATTGGGTGCAGCAGCAGGTTGTGGATTGTGGCAAATGTGTTTGATCGGAACGCTGATGGCGTTAGCGGTTCTCAGCGGAGTGAAAAAAATCAAGAAATCTCCCTTAATTCGTCTGAATGGCTACAAGTTGACGAAAATACGGCAAAAGGATACTGCTTCTAGCCAAGATGTACAGCAGCAATAACCAACTTTAGAGGATCGAGAGGTGAATATTCCCGATTTTTCGAGAGTTTTTCAAGCGGGACAGCGATTATCTCATTTAAATTATTCTGCATCATCTGGATCTGCTTCGATGCGATCGTTTTCTAATTTCTCTTCTACAGAAACCCAATCTGCACGCTCAATCGTGTTTTCCGAATCTGCTACAAATGCTAGAGTTGGCTTTCCATCATCGCTAACAGGATAGCAAGCTGGCAAGTAAATTCCCAATTCGCGGAAAAATGCGTCTACAAATTGATTTCTCGGTTGTGTACTGACATCATATTCCCGATCGGGGTTGTAATCTTCATCCTCGTCCGAATACCGATTTAAATGGATGTCGGGTTTTTCGCGCAATTTGGACTCAAAATAAAAGTCCTCATCATCCCCATCGTGTTCAAACTTTTCAAGTAACTCGCCATTCTTTAATAGTTCATAGCCAATATAACCAGTTGTCTCGCCTTCCATCAGGGTAATTGCTTTGGTTTGTAGATTCGTAGACAGGGATTTAGCTTCTTTAGGGACATCATCAATTTCATCTCGTAGCCAGCACAGCGATCGCAAAATTACCGTCCACTCGCTGCCATAAACTTGAAGAAACAGAATTCCCCACACGATTTCTTCTCCTCCATCATCATCATCGTATCTTTCTTTACCTCGGCGAATGGGAATGTTTTGCTCCCAGCGAATGCTTCTATGCACAATCTTTCGTTCTTTCATACGAAAGGTTTTGTAATCCCTTCTTTCCTTTACTTGTTGCCCTTCTCGAAATTCAATAAACGCCTGCACTGTATCGTCGATGGATGCTTTGACTGCTATCAGTGAGTATTCTGGGTGTCCGTTGTAAATCATCTTTATAAAATCCAGAACACCCAACTTTATCTGTGGTGAAATTTCATTCATAACTGATTGCTCAAAAAGCTTGCAACTTATTCCTCTCACTATTCATTCTGCATCATCTGGAGCTAGTTCGATGCGATCGTCTTCCAATTTATCTTCTACAGTTTAATTATGCCCACCTACTTAATTACCTTTGATATAAAGCACGAGTAAAATCTAAAACTTCTCGTTTACGTTCCTCAGACAAATTCGCGATCGCGGCTACAATCTGTTCTGATACTGATAACCAATTCTTAGTTTTAGCTTTCCAAACTACAATAAATTGGTGAGATGATATCGGACAAATAACCTCTGCTTCCCCTTCTTCGTTAGTAAACTCTACCTCATACTTACCGTCACCATAACAATCTACAATTGCTCCTCGCATTCCTGCCTCAAGATTATACTCAGTCAGATTAACCAGCAATTCAATTACATCAAATAATTCTGGTTCAATCATCGTTTACATTTCCCACCTTCAGCGAGTATCTTCTATCCCAAAGCATTCTCCAAATCTTCTTGCAAATCCTTCTGATTTTCAATACCCACAGAAAGGCGAATCAAATTATTTTTAATTCCCCGTCTCAACCTTTCCTCTTCCGGGATAGAACCGTGGGTCATTTTCGCCGGATAGCAAACTAAAGATTCCACGCCTCCCAAACTTTCTGCTAGGAAAAATAACTTCAGTCGCGCCACAAACTCCTCAACTGCTGCGAATCCGCCTTTCAATTCCAAGCTAATCATTCCGCCAAAACCGTACATTTGTTGTTTGGCGAGATGATATTGTGCGTGACTTGGCAAACCGGGATAATAAATGCGATCGACTTTGGGATGATTCTCCAAAAACTGCGCCAAAAACAAAGCATTTTTCTCATGTTCCCGCATCCGCACCGCCAAAGTTTTGATTCCCCGCAGCACCAAGTAGCTATCCAAAGGACTGGGAACAGCACCGATCGCATTCTGGTAGAATTTCAATTGTTGATATAATTCTTCATTAGAAGTAACCACACCGCCGCCAATAATATCGCTGTGTCCGCCTAGATACTTAGTCGTACTGTGAACGACAATATCCGCGCCTAATTCCAGCGGTCTTTGAAAATAGGGACTCGCAAAAGTATTATCCACAACTAAAATTAAGTTGTGTCGTCGTGCAATTTCTGATAAAATTTTGATATCGACAATCTTTAACAGCGGATTTGTCGGCGTTTCGATCCAAATCAGCTTTGTATTCGGTTGAATCGCCTTTTCAAAACTGGTTAAATCGTCAACGCTGGCGTAAGTTGTTTCGATCCCCCAATTTTTGACAACCCTTTCCAAAAGTCTGTAAGTTCCGCCGTAGATATCATCTCCGGCGATGATATTATCGCCACTTTTCAGCAAACTCAATACCGTCGTTGTCGCTGCGACTCCGGAAGCAAAAGCCAAACCGTATTTGCCACTTTCAATTGCAGCCAAAGCTTTCTCCAAAGCGGTGCGCGTCGGGTTACCCGTGCGAGAATATTCATAACCCTTATGTTGACCGATCGCCTCTTGCTCGTAAGTCGAGGTCATGTAAATTGGTACAATGACAGAACCCGTCACGGAATCGGGTGCTTGACCTTCGTGGATAGCTCTGGTTTCAAATTCCATCATATCAAATTTGTTGGTTTCGCAATTAGAGTTTTTTTAACGCAAAGGGCGCAGAGGTTAACGCAGAGGGACGCAGAGGTTTTTTATCGCAAATTTTGGCTGCGTTTGGAAATTAAGCGGACGAAGATATTATCCCTCTGTTTGACCGATCCAATATTTGATTAAATCGGCTCTGGTAATTAATCCTACTGGAATTTCATCCCGTTTGATTATGATACCAGTAGTTCCGGACAAAAGCACGCGATACGCTTCGGAAATATCGATATCTTCGTCAAGCACAGGTAAAGGTCTACCCATGACCGCCGAAACTTCCTGATTGGCGAAATTGATTCCTTCGTGCAGCAATTTCATTAAAGATGCTTCGTTTAAACTTCCCACGACATCGTTATTATCAACAACCGGAACTTGGGAGATATTGTGTTTTTGCAGAAGTTTAATCGCTTGCATCAAGCTATCTCGCGGATTTACAGAAATAAGTGCGGGGAAATCTTTCTTCTGTCCGAGGATTTCGCCAAGTTTGATAGATTTTACCGTTTGTCCTGACCAGAAACCATTCTCCTGCATCCATTGGTCGGAATAAATCTTATTGATGTAATTTCTGCCCGTATCCGGTAAAAGCACTACAATATATTTAGGTTCTGTCAATCGTTGCGCGTACTTCAACGCTGCTGCTACCGCCGTTCCGCAAGAACCGCCGACCAACAAACCTTCTTCTCGCGCCAAACGACGCGCTGTATTAAAAGATTCTTTATCGCTGACTCGCACCATTTCATCTACTATTTGGCGGTTGAAAGTTTTGGGGATAAAATCTTCGCCTATTCCTTCCACCTTGTAAGACCTGGGACTATCGCCAGACAGGATCGAACCTTCCGGGTCTGCGCCTACGATCGCAATATTCGGGTTTTGCTCTTTCAGATATTTAGCAACGCCGGAAATAGTACCGCCAGTACCCATCCCAGCAACAAAAACGTCTACTTTCCCGTTACTATCTGCCCAAATTTCTGGCCCAGTTGTTAAATAGTGAGCTAAAGGATTGTGGGGATTTTCAAATTGATTCGGTCTGTAAGCGCCAGGGATTTCTTTAGCTAATCTATCTGCCACACCATTATAACTTTCCGGAGAATCAGGCGCTACAGATGTGGGAGTAATCACAACTTCCGCACCATAAGCTTTGAGCAAGTTAATTTTATCTTGACTCATCTTATCCGGCATCACAAAAATGCAGCGATATTTTTTAATAGCAGCAACTAGCGCCAGACCGACACCAGTATTACCAGCAGTCGCCTCAATAATTGTACCCCCAGGCTGCAAAAGACCTTGTTTTTCTGCCGCTTCAATCATCCCCAACGCGATTCTATCTTTAGTGCTACCACCGGGATTGAGATATTCTACCTTCGCGTAAATTGTGGATTGAATATCTTCAGTAATTCTGTTTAACTTAATTAGGGGAGTTCTGCCGATCGCTTCCAAAATATTATTGTAACTTGCCATAACCCACCTCCAAAAAATACCCCACCTTTACCACCCATCCAAAAAATCATCCCCTCAACCACAAAAACTCAAAAACATCTGCGTTTATCTGCGTTTATCTGTAGATATCTGCGCTTAAAATTATCCTCAAACCTTCATTCCCAACAACTCTTCCGCCAACGCCGCCGCTTGTACCCGAATTTCCGGAACAGCCGTAGTCTCCCAAAGCCGTCCTTGTCGAGGTGGCCCCAGAGTATATAAAATTTGGGAAACCATACCATCCACATCCAGTAAAGCACCATTTGGCGCAACATCCAAACCGATCGCCAAAGCATCGGAACGGATAAAACCATGCGATCGCAAATTTTGAATCAGCGGATGTCCGAATTTGCGATAATCGCACTCCGTACCAGTACAATTAATTACTCGCTGTACGCGCACAACTTCATGTTCTGAAGTATTTCCGCTTTCTTCGCCAGCGTAATTTTTGTGACTAATCTTTCGTTTGCGAAGCGAGACATCCACAGCGCGATCGTCTTCATCGTAACCTTGAATGCGACCTGCATGAACGACCATTTGACCTGAATGCAGCATTTCGGAAACAGTATTTGCAACTCCCGGCGAAACGCGGTGACGGTGAACTTCCCAATAAATGCGGACGTGACGCAGAAAACGTCGCTGTTCTTTGAGAGGTAATTGCTGCCACAATTGCTGAGTAATCGGACGTAGGGAATCCAGGACAGCACGCCAATCGCAATCTTGAGCGATCGCATTCTTGACTTCCTGACGTACCAATTTTACCAAAGCCCGAATATTTTTCGGCGCTGTCTCCACATTCAGAAAAGTTGGGTAAGGTTTGGTAAACTTATGAGGGTATGGCAGCAGTCCGTGACGCGAAACAACGTGAATTGCCCCTGCGTGACCTTGCTCTTTCAACGCCACAGCTAAATCCAGCATTGTCAGACCCGATCCGATCAGCAAAACTGCATCATCCTGTTCTAAATCTGAAAGTGCTTGTGCAGACCAAGGGTAGCTCACGTAACGCAAACTTGTATAAAAAGATTTATCTTGCACGAATGGGTCGCTGGGTGGAAAGTTACCCAAAGCAAGGACAACCTTATTTACTCGTAAGTTTTGGCCGGTGCTTAAAGATATGGTTGCGCCATTCCCATCTGGTAAAATTGATACCGCTTCGTTCTTGATTCGTTCCAGTCGCACGTTCTCTTTCCCAGCAATTTCCGCCTCATCCAAAACAGCTTGAATGTATTTTCCGTAAATCTGGCGCGGTACGAAAGTGTTTGGCTGTACTCCAGACGGTACGAGATTTCCCCGACTTATTTCTTCTTTTTGTACCCAACGCAGAAAGTGTTCCGGATCGTCGGGAAAAGCGCTCATTTTCGCCGCCGGAACGTTGAGTAAATGACAGATGTACTTAGTTCCGTAAGCTACTCCCTTTCCAATTGCGGGTCTGCGTTCGATCAGTTTGATATCTAGGGGAAAGGTGGCTTTTCTCAGAAGATGAGCTGCCACCATCGTACCGCTGAAGCCACCGCCAATAATGGCAATTGTAGTAGACAAGTTATCTGCTCCGAAAAACTTACCTAAATCTAACTAAACTTGCTAATTCGACTTAGTATTCTCTTCCTGCTTCACCCAAGGAAGTTCGATCGGGAATGAGCAAGAATTTGGTTATTCAGTCAAGCTCTACTCCAGAATTTATATCAATTATTGTTCCAAGGTATATTGCAGCGCCACGCGATCGACTTGTCCCGAATTGGGACAATATACATTAATACTTGCAAGCGGATGCGCGTAGACGTGCAGGGTAACAAGCTTTTCGTCGGAGGTATTCGCCAGTTGGTGAATGTGGTGACGATCGACAGTAGCTAAGCCACCTCTTCCCAACTGTTCTTCATCGATAACGCGCACCAACTTTTCCCGATCCGATCGCTCGTCGTACACTTCAAACAGACGCGCTGTCAGAGTACCGCTTCTGACGCGAGTCACATTGAGCGCTCCCGCGTGGTCGTGAATTGTGGTAAATTGTCCTGGATGCCAGCTTAGCACTAACATATCAAACCGCGATGTCCGACAAAGCAACTTGCGTGCATATGTCCGATCGGAAAAACTGATATGTTGTCTGAGCAGGGTATCGTTTAAATCGAGTTGTCCCACCAAGTCTTGCAGTTGCTCGATCTGGAGATCTTGTGGCGGTATACTCATCATCTCCAAAATAAAGTTATCGAGGGTAAGCCGTTTGGTTAATAAATTTACCGACATACTACCACCAATGGGAAAATTTGTAATATAGTATGCTTCTGCACAAGAAGGCGAATTGAATTCGCTGCTACACAACCTAAATTCGCCTATCCCAGTTTGGCATCGGTAAAAATGCTTATACTGGGTATTTTGTCAATACACACCTTCAATAAGTTACCCTGCACCGACCTCCGCACGATCGATCGCCTTTGGGTCGATTACTCAAACGGACGATTCGGGTTTAGCGTGCAAAAGCGCATCTACGATCGGGAAGTTAGCAGAGATTGGGAAAAAATGGGCGATCGCGTCGGTTGGCGCGTCGAAGGAAAATGGTTGAGCGTATCATTGCTCAATTATAGTATTGATGCTCCGACAGGCCACCTACCCGGTTGCGGTGCGTGGGTGGCATCCTTTGTCTGGGGACTGTGGTCGCGCAGTGCAGAAAATTTTTATGTGCGCGTGGACATTTGCGAACTTTAATTAGCCAAGGAAGGGAGAAAAGAATGGGCAAAAATAGCCACCTGAGTGCGATCTCGTAAATTCAACCGATGCAAAATACTGGTAACGTGGTTTTTCACCGTCTTCTCAGAAATGTGAAGTGTTTGCGCTATCTCGCGATTGTTGGCACCAGTAGCAATTAACTTTAAAATTTCTTGCTCTCTCGGCGTCAATTCCGTCCAACCTGGAGGAGGACTGGGAGCTCTAGTGGGAAGCTGTGCTACAATCTTCTTCGCCAAACCAGGCCCCAGATGGGTGTAACCCTTATTGACAACGCGAATAGCCTGCGCTATTTCTTCTGGTGGAGTGTCTTTAAGCAAATAGCCAGCCGCTCCATAACGGAGCGCACGCGCTACGTATTCATCGTCATCATCAATGGTCAATACCAAGACTTTCGTCTGGGGAAAGCGCTGACAAATTTCTCTGGTAGCAGCGACGCCATCCATCACAGGCATCCGAATATCCATCAGGACAACATCCGGTTGCAATACTTCCACTTGAGAAATGGCAACTAAGCCGTTATCCGCTTCTCCCACCACCTCAAAGGCATCCTCATACCTTAGCAATTCACTTAACCCCCGACGGATTAGGCTCTGATCGTCAACTAATAAAATACGAATCATAATCGAGAACCGGGAATTAAGAACCTATACATCATTGCTAATACTAATGTCAAGTTTTTGCTCAGAACGTCGATCGCAAGCAAATAGACGATCGGCAAAAGTGACGGCAGATACGGAAAAACCCGTAGAGGATAGATACGAACTTGCCTAACACAGAGCCCAGGAGCCTTTTGACCTCTAGCTATGGCAATCTGGAACAGCCCCAAGTACAACTAGGACTAAAGTCCCAGACAAATTCAGGACTTGCGCCTCATGTGGTTTCTCTATACTAATTCTAGGATGGTGATACCGGAAACAAACTGATTCTATAACAGAAAGCGAGTTTTTATGAGTAGTGTTCTAGTTGTAGAAGACAGCGCCACACAACGGCAGATGATCGCAGACTTCCTGGAAGGCAATGACTTTCAAGTAACAGTCGCCAGTAATGGGAAGGAAGCGTTGGAACGGGTGCAAAATACTTGCCCGGATGTGGTAATATTGGATGTTCTGATGCCTCAAATGAACGGTTACGAAGTCTGCCGTCGTATTAAGAAAACCCCCATAACTCAGGATATTCCGGTAATTATGTGTTCGGCAAAAACTACAGAAGTCGATCGCTATTGGGGAATGAAGGTAGGTGCAGATGCTTATATTGGCAAGCCGTTTGAGCAAGAAGAACTAATTCAAGCGATCGCACGGCTGCTCCGTGAAAATTAGAATGCCCTAGCCCGATCGCATAACATCAGGATTTTTGCAACCGCTGTGGAAACTGCAAACTGTCTGTGGTTGCACGATTTTAGGTAGCTCAAGGTATGGTAGGTAGTAGATGGATGTGGAGAATTCTCCCCAGCTACTCCCTACCATTTTTCTTTTCCATTATCCATTACCCTTTATAAATATAGTCAGTAAAACTCATGGCAGGTGCAATTATATGCTGTTTCCTTACTGGCGTGCGGCAGTATTGATGAGCTTGACTGCAAGTATTTGCCTATTCTCAGCTTCTTTGTCTGAGGCAAGTACCAATTTAGCTCTATCTTCCTCAACACCCACCCTACTTGCACAAGAGTCCGGCGCTGAAGAGCTTTATCGCCAAGCAGAAGAGCGATATCACAAGGAAGATTACCAAGGTGCGATCGCCGCCCTTACGGAAATACTTCGCCTTAATCCTAACGATGCCAGAGGTTACTACAACCGGGGTCTTGCTCGTTTTAACTCCGGAGACAAACAGGCAGCTATTCAAGATTATAACCGAGCGATTCGTCTCAATCCCAATTTAGCAGCAGCATACAACAATCGGGGTAACGCTCGCTTGGATTTGGGAGATAGATGGGGAGCTATTCAAGATTACAATCGAGCAATTCGCCTTGATTCTAACAATGCTGTGGCTTATTACAATCGGGGTAACGCTCGCTACGATTTAAAAGACTATCGTAGAGCTATAAATGATTACGATCGGGCAATTGAGATCGATCCCAACTATGCAATGGCTTACTATAACCGAGGTCTGGCTCGCAGCATTTTGCGAAACAAAGAAGGTGCGATCGCAGATTATCAAAAAGCAGCTAATCTCTTCCAACAAGAAGGAAAACAAGAATTGTATCAGCAAACTTTGGAAATAATTAGAACTTTACAATAACGAGCGAATTTTGTTTAAGTCATACCTGATTTCGGAGCGATATGCAACAAATGGTAGGGTGCGTTAGACTCGATGGATTATTAATAACGAACAAGTTTAATGTGTAACGCACCCTACAAAAGGCGTATGGTGTTGGGTTTGGCTGTCGCTCAACCCAACCTACAATGCGATCGAAAAAGCTCTGCTTTAATTCAAAGTCGCCGTTTCAAACAGTTCTAAATCTTTGAACAGCGCCGTACTCAAATAGCGTTCGCCAAAACTCGGCTGTACCATCACAATCAAGCGATCGGCATTTTCCGGACGTTTGCCCACCCGAATTGCCGCCGCTAAAGCGGCCCCCGAAGAAATTCCCGACAATACCCCCTCTTCTCTTGCCAGTCGGCGACCGTAGTAAATCGCCTCCTCATCCGCAATAGTGATAACTTCGTCAATCAACTCCACTCGCAAAACTTCCGGGATAAACCCAGCTCCAATACCCTGAATTTTATGTGGCCCTGCATGACCTCCAGAGATCACCGGACTGCTGAGAGGTTCAACCGCCACCACTTGAAAACTCGGTTTTCGTTGTTTGATGACCTCCGCTATCCCAGTTAGCGTACCGCCAGTTCCCACACCAGCTACTAAAATATCGATTTGTCCATCGGTATCGTCCCAAATTTCCTCCGCTGTCGTCTCCCGGTGAATTTTAGGATTGGCTGGATTGCGGAACTGTTGCGGCATAAAAGCATTCGGAGTCGCCGCCGCAATTTCTTCCGCACGGCGAATTGCCCCTTTCATACCCTCTGCGCCGGGAGTCAGCTCCAGTTTGGCACCGTAAGCTCTCAGCATATTCTGCCGTTCCTGGCTCATCGTCTCCGGCATGGTCAAAATCAAGGAGTAGCCTTTGGCAGCTGCCACCATCGCTAAAGCAATACCGGTGTTGCCAGAAGTCGGTTCTACTAAAACAGTTTTACCCCGTTCGATCAGTCCCGCTTCTTCAGCTGCCTCAATCATACTGAAGCCAATCCGGTCTTTGACGGAAGCCGCTGGGTTCATCCCCTCCAACTTCACAACTATTCTCGCCAAACATCCCTCTGACTGAGGAACCCGATTGAGCTGAACTAGAGGTGTATGGCCTATTAATTCCGTGATATCGCGGGCAATTCGCATTTTTTGCTCCTTCACAGCTAAATGTAGTACATGGGATTGAATTGTTGGCCTTCATCGCGCTTTTGGCGCAAATCTTCTAAGGTGTAACGCTGCAAGACTGCGGTAGCTGCCATTGTCGCTTCCTGCCAAATTTCCTCGATCGCAAAATGCGCCTGCGTTAATGACGCCGCTTGACTTTCCTGTTTGTGGCTCCATGTCCCCTCCAAGCAAGTGAAAACTTCCAGCAGCGTTATTTGCCCGGGTTCGCGAGCTAACAAGTAACCGCCTTTGGCTCCACGCTGACTCCGAACTATGCCACACCGCCGTAGCGTCATTAACAGTTGCGCTAAATAGCGATCGGGTATTTGGTAGTCGGCAGCTATCTGCTCGATTTGCACTAACTTCCCCCGCTCCCGATGTCTGGCTAATTCTAGGAGAGCTAACAAAGCGTAATTAACTTTACATGACAGTTCCATGCCTGTGCGATCGTCTAAAGGCCAACTTCATATTTACTATACTACGGTTAGCCGATGGGATTTGTGTATTTTTTTATAGCTTTTGAGGTTTTGAGAATTTAAGTAAACAAACCCAGTTTCTCTGAAAAATGATGATTTAACAGCTAAAAACCAACGAATAAAGCAGGTTTCCAGTCCCAGAGTGCGTAAATCCTGGATGAAGATTAGTATATTTAGATACCAAAAAATCGTAAAATACAATGTTTTTATCAACTGATGTGGCTTGCTTTTAATGTAGTATGATGTTACAGTGAAGGGAATCGGGAAATTGTAGGTTTCATCCCTTTTGGGCGTATGCAATCTCAAATCCTGACACTTCAAACCCATTTGGGTGAAGCCAATCCAGTTTGTAACTATTAAGGAAAGAGAAATATGAAAGATATTGTCGCCGTTGAAACTACCATGACCGTCCAGAAACAACACCGCAACCTCACAGAGTTTTTTATTCAAACATTCTGATGTACGAGAATAATTTACCCAATTCCTCTGTGAGCTTTGCGGTAAGCATACGCACACATCGAGGAAACTTCAATGAATTTAGAGTTACTTGGCTGGAATAGTTTTTTTGCGAAAAACTTTGACAGCAATCTTCAAGATGGATATATTGTTGGTCGAGTCGTTCAAGAACAGAAAAATACTTACATACTCTACACCGAATTTGGAGAACTGGCCGCAGAAGTAACCGGAAAAATGCGCTACCGTGCCGGCGGAAGGACAGATTTTCCAGCGGTAGGTGATTGGGTAGTAATCGGTGCGATCGACAATGGAGAAAAAGCCACAATACACGATATATTGCCCAGAAAAAGCAAATTTTCGCGCAAACTGGCAGGGAAACAGACAAATGAACAAATAATTGCCACCAACATCGATACGGTGTTTTTGGTTTCTGGGTTAGATGGAGATTTCAATCTCGCGAGAATCGAACGCTATTTGATTTTGATTTGGGAAAGTGGCGCTAATCCAGTTATCGTTTTGAATAAAGCCGATTTGTGCGAAGATTTCGAGGAAATTAGAAGTGAAGTAGAAACAATAGCTGTTGGCGTACCGATTGTTGTATTGAGTGCGATCGCCAACCAAGGAATCGACAGCTTGCTACCTTATTTAGGGATGGGAAACACTGTAGCTTTAGTCGGTTCTTCTGGCGTTGGAAAATCGACGATCGTCAATCAATTAGTCGGAGAAAACATTCAAGCAGTTCAGTCAGTCCGTCAAACAGATAGTCGAGGTAGACACACCACAACTCATCGAGAGTTGATTGTCTTACCTTCTGGTGGTTTGCTAATAGATACTCCCGGAATACGAGAAATCCAAATGTGGAATGGCAATGAAGGTTTTCAGGAAACCTTTACCGATATCTACGCACTCGCAGAACAATGTCGCTTCCGCAATTGCAAACATGAAAAAGAACCCGGTTGTGCAGTGCAACAAGCTCTCTTTGACGGCACTCTTGACGAACGACGTTTCTACAACTATCAAAAACTGCAAGATGAACTGGCATACATGACGCGCAAACAAGACCAAAAAGCGTATTTAGCGGAGAAGGAAAAATGGAAAAAAATTCATAAAACGATGAGAAAAAATCCCAAACGATAACTGAACTGTTGCATATAAAACAGTTCGGACGGGCAAGATGCCCATCCCACAAGAACAATCTCTTTGTTGTGGGGTGGGCGTCCCGCCTGCCCAGTGTATGAGCGCAAGATATGCGTTACCCTACCGCTAACGCACCCTACAATTTTTGACAATTTTTTAGGGTTTAAATTATATGCAAAAAGAAGCACTTCTGATAGCCGATCGCATAGCTATTTCCGACACTAATGCTTCGGTAAAATCCCGCTTTGCAAAAAGCTAATTCCAGTCTGGAATATCAGCTTTTAAGACAACAACTCGGACAATTTCTGTTTGGCAAAAATGAAATAAAAAAACGTGCTGAAATGTTGAGCGGAAGTGAGTTAGCTAGATTGGCGATCGCTACAATCACAGCCTATGGTTTATCTTCCAGATGAAACAGCAGAATTTTATCAAGAGTTACTGAAGTAGCGATCGCACCCAAAAAACCCCATGTCTGCGGCGTTCAAGACCGAGATTTCCCAAACCAGATCCTAAGATATCGCGTTTTTTTACAGTCTGACTTGATAACTTCGTCCCAAAACCGTTACGCGATCGCCTGTAACTAATTGTCGTCCCCGTCTAATCTCAGTCTCGCCGTTGACCTGTACATGACCATCTTGAATCAGCAGCTTAGCTTGTCCGCCAGTTGGCGCTACACCGATGAACTTTAAATACTGGTCGAGCTTTATCGTGTCAGTTTTCGTCATAAATCCATAATGTACGGTATGGTATTTGTCTTTCACATTAATTATGGCAAAGTTTAACAACGCACAGCGATAAGCGTAACAGTAAAATAATAGACATCTCTAAAAAATCTTGTAGGGTAGGCATCCTGCCTGCCCTTTGAGATTCTTTTCTGAAGATATCTAATAGTGTCCCCAGTCAAACTGCTACATATGTCTTCTTCACCCCAGCTACTCACCGATCCATTTTTGCAACTTCCCACCGCAACAGGAGTGCGAGTTGTTTGGTTTACCGAATTTGCAGGTTCTCGCCATATCGTTACCTACGGTGAGGACTTAAATTTTACTGCTGTCGCGACTACCATCAAGCTTAGTCGCACGCGGGAAGATGAGCGATCGAAAGTAGGAAAACAAAGGAGAGAAGGCGAAATATATGAAAAGATTGCCATTCGCCACATCTGGCGACACGAAGCAGAAGTCACCGGATTAACTCCTCTTAAACGAATTCCTTATCGCGTTACCAGTGTGCGAGAAGATGGTGAAAGTGTCAGTAGCGATGTATTCACCCTCGCGGCTTCACCACCGGCGGGAATGCCTCTGAAAATTTTACTAACATCCGACCATCAGTTGATGCCGATGACACCTGCCAACTTGCAAAAAGTAGCAGAAACAGTGCAGCGAGTTGATGCAGTTTTCTTCGTTGGCGATTTGGTCAATGTTCCCGATCGCGCTTCGGAATGGTTTGACGATAATCGTGGAGTTGCCTTTTTCCCCTGTCTGCAAGGTCGTGCCAATGGCGAAATTACCAAAAACGGTATTACCACAGTTTACACTGGCGGTCAACTAATACAACACGCGCCGATTTTTCCCGCGCTTGGCAATCACGAAGTTATGGGTCGTTTCTCAATGCTAACTGAATTGAAGTCTCAGTTTAGCAATCCATTTCCTCTCACTGTATCCGAGCAAATTTACGACAAAAATGCACAAGCACTCAACCCAAATAACGACCCAGAGATGCGGCGAACTTGGCTGAAAAATCATTCTTTTAATACAGATACATACGAAGAAATTTTTACTCTTCCTTCTACATCGCCGGGTGGGAAAAGATATTATGCTGTTACCTTGGGAGATGTACGTTTAGTAGTGCCGTTCATTGCTTGTGTTTGGCGAATTCCCAGCCTGGGAGAAAATGCCAAGGGAAAATATAGAGAACGCGAACAAGATTTCGACAAACCGATGGAGTGGGGATACGGACAGCACATCTTTGAACCGATTAAAAAAGGCAGCACTCAATATAATTGGTTAGTGCAAGAACTCAACAGTCCTGAATTTAAAAATGCCAAATACAAAATCGTGATGTTCCATCATCCGGCGCATACGCTGGGTGAAAATATTGTTCCCGCTTTTACCGACCCGGTACAAAAAATTGAGCGAAATCTTGATGGCAAGATCCAATCTATTCGATACGAGTATCCTCAGCACGAAGATTACATCATTCGCGATGTTTTACCGCTGCTAGAAAGTGCTGGGGTGCAGTTGGTTTTCTTTGGACATTCTCATTTGTGGAATCGGTTTGTCAGCGACAGCGGAATGCACTTTTTAGAAAGTTCAAATGTGGGTAATTCTTACGGTGCTTTTATTGGCGAGGAACGACGAAATAATATCCCGATCGGCTATCAAGAAGAGTATGTTGCAACTGGCGATCCAAACAAACTCGACCCGATCGTACCGACAATAGCTCCATTGATAGATGAAAACGCTCACTCGCTGCCTTACGTTGCCAGTAACGATATCACAGTTTTCACTATTTTGGATACGGCAACTGCTACGGTAAGCAGTTATCGCTTCGATACGACAAAAGGAGGAGAAGTTATCAAATTTGATGAGTTTAAATTGAAAGAGTCAAAAATTTAATACTTGAAAACAGTGAGAGTGGTATTGTCAAATAAATAAGCAATTACTTTGGCAATTCCCATGAAATCACTCCATCGTCCTGACTTATATGCGTGGTCATCTTTCGATAGCGATCGCAATGTCGATTTCAACAGCGTTGCGTGGATTCGTCCTGAAGGTAACATCCTTATAGATGCCTTACCTTTATCCAATCATGACCGAGAACATCTCAACTCTTTGGGTGGCGCAGCTTGGATAATTATCACCAATTCCGATCATATCCGCGATAGCAAAGATATCGCACAACTCACTGGTGCAAAAATAGCAGCGCCATCAGCGGAACAAGAAACTTTTCCTATTCCCGTAGATCGCTGGCTATCTGACGGTGAAGAATTAGTACCGGGATTGAAAGTTATTGAAATGCAAGGATCGAAAACTCCGGGTGAATTAGCTTTAATTTTAGAAGAAACAACTTTAATTACCGGAGACTTAATCCGCGCACACAAAGCAGGTAGCTTAATGATTTTACCCGATGCCAAACTCAAAAACCGCGCAGAAGCTGTGGCGTCAGTGCGTAAATTGGCTGACTTCAGCAAAATCGAAACTGTGCTGATAGGAGATGGCTGGTCAGTTTTCCACAATGGATATCAGCAGTTACAAGAACTCGCAGCTGCACTTTGATTAATTAGTTAGGACTTACGCAAAGAAACCGGGTTTCTTAAAAAAATCGTTGCTTTCTCAACTAGATATCGACGAAGAAACCCGGTTTCTGGCTTCCTTACTTCATTTAATCGAAACTTGCAACGTGTAACTTCCATTCCCTCGCGTTGTACCAATGACAACCCGGTAATCCCCCGTTGCAGGTAATTCGCCGCTAAAGCTAGTCGCTTCTTCTGTAAGCTTTGTGCCATTAGGAGCGACAACATCAAAAACAACGTTTGCTTCCACAGATGAGATGCTAACATTCATTGTCTGACCTGCACGAGCCCCAAGCAGATAAGTATCTGTAGTACCTCGAACTACGGCATCTTTTACAGTCGTTGAGTTTCTACCTCGCGCAAACTGAAGTCGTCGCGTGCGACTTTGTTGTGCAATTAAAAATGGTCGGTCAGCTGTTGTCCTTTCCTGTATTGTGGATACGACGTTTGTAGCTATAGCTTTTAGGTTGGGTGTTACGAATAAAGATGTACTAACCGCAACCAATGCTAACTTTAAGACTTGTTGGCTATTCCATTTCATTTTAGCAAATTCCGTAATTGCACTTAAATTTTAGTATACATCTACACTTGTATATTTGCTGTTAAATTTTAGATTTTTTTAATTTTATATGTAAGCTCTAGAGCAACATACTTTCAAACTCGTTATCATTCTTAATATTAGTAGCTTCTCGATCGAGTTTGGTATATTGATGATTATGCGATCGCTCGTTGTCCGATACGCGATCGCAGAGTCTAGATTGATACATCCCCAAGAGCGAATACAGCCAAATTAAAAGCAGTCAAAAATTCAGCGATCGCATCCTATCCTTCGTATTCGCTGTCAATCTCCACATCAAGAGTATCTTCATCCACCCGCACGTACAAAATATTAGGGTGACAGCAAACTTGGCAATCCTCAACATAGGACTGTTGAGCGCCGACACTCAAGTCAACAAAAGTCAGATTGTTTTCGCCACAATAAGCACAATAGTATTCAGCTGTTGTTTCCATCTTAAAAAAAGCGCTCTAAAATTTACCAATCAAAAAAAGCTAGGTGAACAAATAGAAAAATTTCGCTCTTCGCTTCATAATTAACCACCATCACCTAGCTCTTTTTTTGCTCGCATTCTCGTTTAGTTACTTCGTGCCGATAGCGAAACATATCCTTCAATCGCTGGTCAACCCACCAAGCTAAAACCATTTCGACAATCCATCCTCCAGGTAATCCGAATTCAATTGCATCAGTCAGCCTAGTTTTACCATTTTCATTGGCAAACTCGTGTCGATGCACCCAGTACTCCATTGGCCCCGCAATTTGTTTATCGGTAAATAGTCTGTACCTCTCGCATTCAGTGTGGCGTGCTATCCACCGCACCGGAAATGACCCTAAAACAATGCGAAATTCCGAGATAGCACCCACCTCCAGTCCACCTTCGCGGCGAATCACTTCTACAGGTTGCCAGGGTGGTGTGAGAACTTGCAGAATATCCCGTCTTTCGTGAAAGTTCCAGACAGCTTCCACCGACGCATCGATGAGTGAGGAGTGTTTGAAGTGCAGCATAATGGCAAATAGCTTTTGCAGCTTTAGCTACAAAAGCTAGATTATCATATTTGACGAGAAAAAATCACGAATCAATTACCCGGATAACTTTTTCGACGATCTGTCTGCCATTTGGCAACTTGATAGTCAACTGATTCCTGTTCATGTCCAGAGTGTAAGTGTAGCGACCGTTCCTGGCGACATATACATTTCTCCTGGGAGAAGAAACGCGCAGAAGGATGCTACCATTTCCATTTTTGGAATGACCAACGTAATAAGTACCATTTCCAGTGTAACAAATGCCTGCGTAATAATTGCGAGTTTCCGCAGTGAAACCTTCGGCAATATCGTTTAAGCAATCATTAGGTGCAGCTGCCAATACCATTGCGCGATCGCCATAAACACCGGAGTCACTTGCACCAAGCTGTGCAGCTTTTGCTGAAGGATTCAAAAATAAAAGGGCTCCCACACCCACCAGCATCACTTTCAATGCTTGTTTGCTATTAAATTTAGAATTTGCGAATGCCATAATTAAACCTGCCTGTGAAGATGAAACTATTGTTTGCTTATATTCCTAGCGCCCCAATTTGTATGAGCGTTAATCTATGCAATTGTCTGTTACTATATCCTCCAATTCAAGCCAAAGGTTTTCCGTAAAAATTCGGATGTAAATAATACCTATTTTGCTGCTACCATTTAGCTATAAAATTTACCACTTATAGGGTGAGGCGCTTTTAAAAATTGTGTGATAAGCTAGACGTTAAGTAATTTTTAGATCGTCAATATGAAAAACCCGCTTTCTATCAGAAAACGGGTTATAATACTACCGAATGTTAATTTATTCTCGCTCTCTTACCAGGGAAAAACTACTACATTATCTTCTCCAAGTTGCCGGTTCTCTGCGAACTACTCGACCATTTTGAGAAACTATTAGCTCATTCCGAGTAAGGGTATAACGAGTATTTCTATTAACAGCTACAAATCGGTCTCTAGTGTAGCTTTGCAACGGCAGAGAAATACTACCTGTAGTTCCATTTTTGGCAACGCCGACGTAAGTATTTGGTAGGTCGCCTCCACAAATATATACCAGAAAGTTTCTGGTTTCCGCAGCGACGAACAAACTACCACCGCTGTTTTGCGGACAAACTGCCGCTTGCGCTATTTCGATGCTCTGAGAGTTCGATAAACTTGTGGGTGCTTGTATGTTATCTTTGGAACCATTAAAGCTAACAGCTTCTGCCAACGGTGCTAAGCATAAAGACGCACCGATCGCGATCGCAAACAACTGCAATGCTTGTGGATAAAGCTGTTGAGAATTTCTGACTTTCACGGGTTAATTTACTCCAAGATAGTATATGTCTAGCAATGGCTGTCCTGAGTTGATTTCACCTATCTAAGCTAGCTTGATGTTGTATCTACTTACAGATCAACACATCCTTTATTCCTGTAGTTCACCCATTGAAGGTATTTTGCCAAAAAGCCTGTTGTCTGTGGCTTTTCCATCCAAGCAAAGAAGAGGAGGTCATCAGGCATAGAGCGAAGGATACCTCATCCGCTCTTATTACCCCTCTTCTGCCATTATCGCGCAAAAATGCCGTATTAGCTAAAATAAGCTAGTTGCCGCAG
The DNA here is from genome assembly GCF_014696265.1 of Aerosakkonema funiforme FACHB-1375. Lineage (GTDB taxonomy): Bacteria > Cyanobacteriota > Cyanobacteriia > Cyanobacteriales > Aerosakkonemataceae > Aerosakkonema > Aerosakkonema funiforme_A. The sequence continues at coordinate 23,588 of NZ_JACJPW010000115.1, forward strand.
CTAAATGCTTTTGCAGCGTTGCCTGGGGAAGTGGCCCTTGCAAGTGAGTCCAAGGCAATACTTTCTCAATTGACCAGTTAGCGCCGACGTAGTAATCCATATCCGGTTGCTTTCCTTTCAGTTCTTTAAACGCACGTCGATAACTACCCAGAGAATCGCCATAGTGCCGCGTTAATTCTAACAAATGAGATAAGCGGCGATCGCCCCTCGATAGCAACGCCTGAATCAGCGAATCCTTATAACTTTCCGGTCGAAACTCTATCCCTTGCGGTTTCAGTTGTTTCTCCAAAAATTTTAACCGCTTTTCTGCTTCCGGATTTACCCCAAACCACTGAAACGGCGTATGCGCTTTCGGCACAAACGTACTGCATCCCAGCGTCAAACGCAAACCGGGGGTAGCTTTTTTGATTTCCCGCATCATCGTCACAGTTGCATCTAAATCAGCAGGTTCTTCACCCGGAATACCCACCATTCCGTAAAGTTTGATTCCCTTCAATCCACCAGTTTTGGCATTCACCGCCGCTTGGATAATCTCATCATTGTGCAACTTTTTGTTGATGATTTGCCGCAATCTTTCCGAACCGCTTTCTACAGCAATTGTAATCGAACGAGTATCGCGTTTTGCCAAAGTTTCTGCTAACTTTTGAGTTACGGTATTTGTCCGCACGGAAGCGATACTGAGACGAACGCGATCGAACTTGGATTGACTGAGGTAATCCAACAAATTTTCAAATTCTGGATGTTGCGTTACAGACGCACCCAGCAATCCCAATCTATCCGTTACTGCCAAACCGCGATCGATCGCCGGAATCAGCGAATCTGACAAACTTGCCGTCCGAAAAGGCAATGTTAGATAACTTGCCAAACAGAAGCGACACATTTCCGGACAACTGCGTACTACCTCCACCATGTAGATATTTTCCCAAGCAGCTTTCTCCGTAACTACAGTTGAAGCAGACAAAGTATTGCTGCGGTAAGTCTGTTTTTCTACAGTCTTCGGAATTTCTGTATCTATTGGTTGAATAGATGCGATCGCACCAGTAGCATCCTCATAACTCACTGCGTATAAACTGGGAACATAGATACCGGGAACTTGTGCCAACCGTCGCAGTTGAGTTTGCCGATCTGCATTGCGAACTTCTTTGTATGCTTCAATAAAATTGCCCAGCAAAATTTCCCCATCGCCCAACAAAATAATATCGAAAAATTCCGCAAATGGTTCTGGGTTGGCAGTCAGCACCGGGCCGCCACCAAATATTAACGGATCTTCGTTGCCGCGCACAAGCGATCGCAGCGGAATTTCTAGCAATTCCAACAAACTCAGGATATTTACATAATCCAATTCCCAAGATAGAGAAAAACCCACTAACTCAGCATTTCTGGGCAACCGTTCGCGAGTATCCGTAAATAGGCGACTTACCTCAACATCCGAACGCATTGCCAAAGTTGCCCAGATAATTTGATACCCCAGACTGGCGATCCCAACACTGTACTCATTAGGAAAGGCAAAAATAGTAGGTATGGCATCGCTGTTAGGCGTCGCTGGAGTGAATAGAAGGCGTTCGGCAGCAAATAAATTGATTGTCACAAGTTAATTCTAGCCTTAGAAGGTGGTGAACTTTGCCAGTCTGACCGGAATTTTGGCTAACTCGATTGTAACTAAGGACTTTACGGCAATCTAAGCTCGACTTTAGCCATCAAAATTCACCCTATTCCTGCTTTCCCACATTTGCCTGCCGTAGGATTTTGGTTTATCGAAAAATTTATGTAAAATTTGGCACTAGGACAGCATTCACCCTCAATAGCGAAACAAAGTAATGGTTGCATTATCCGAGTTCTGAATTATCATGCTCTAATAACACAGAGCTACCCCCGCTTTAAAATAGCGTCCGTCACATTCGCGGCAATATTTCTCATCCGCGCCCAATGACGGGTCTAAAGCGTCTCGTGTAACATAAAAAAATCATTTGGCCACACTCCTGTGGGCCTAAACGCTCAAAAGACCGATCGCCGATCTAACATAAGCAAAGTTTGCACAAAGTTAATTAAAATCCGTGCATATCGATCGCAACTTATTTCCCGGCCAAAACATCTATCGGCTAGTAACTGGACAAAAAAGCCAGATAGGAGCCGCGAATCGTGCAAAATTTATCCCGACCCCCTAGCCCCTAGCTCCCAGCCCCTAGCCCCTAGCCCCTAGCCCCTA
>NZ_JACJPW010000116.1 GCF_014696265.1 Aerosakkonema funiforme FACHB-1375
AGGATGCCGGACCAGCCGACGAATACGAAGCGATCGCGCTTTAACCAGTCGTCGAGGACGTCAAACCATCCTCTTTGTGCTGAGGCGCGTCCGACTGCAACAGTCATTTCTAACCCTCTTGCTTTGTTATCTGGGAGGTTTCTAAGTAAGTTAACATAACTATATATTAATTTGTAGTCAAAATTAGTAAAGTCCCTAAATTAAAGTCGTTGGGATAGAGCGAAGGGCATGGGATATTGTAGAGAGGAGTAGAAATACTTAAGCGCACAGAAGGGATTTTTGTCTTTCTTGCTGCTTGCCGATCGCCGATTTACAATTACCAATCCCCCATTACCAATCTTTAAGTTAATGGCAAGTAACTGAGAATTTTACTACTATGACAGCACAAACAATCAACACAAGCGATCGCATACTCCGCCAAGACGTTTTGGGGTCTCGCCGTTTCAGCAATTACTGGTGGGCAAGCGTCACCACAATTGGCGGCGTCGGCTTTTTGTTAGCAGGTCTTTCCAGTTATCTGCACACAAACCTCTTGCCGTTGGGCGATCCCACCGATCTGATCTTTTTCCCGCAAGGGTTGGCAATGACCTTTTATGGGACAGCAGGTTCGCTTTTGGCACTTTACCTTTGGTTGACGATCGCTTTGGATGTCGGCGGCGGTTACAACGAATTTAATCAAGAAACCGGCTTCGTGAAAATTTTCCGGTGGGGCTTTCCCGGTAAAAATCGCCGCATCGAATTTAGCTGTCGCACCGATGACGTACAATCTATCCGCGTTGACATCAAGGACGGTTTGAACCCTCGCCGCGCTTTGTACCTGCGGGTCAAGAGTCGCCGCGATGTCCCCCTAACGCGAGTCGGTCAACCGATGTCTTTATCCGAACTGGAAAATCAAGGCGCTCAACTAGCTCGTTTCCTGGGTGTACCCCTAGAAGGTTTATGATCGGCTGGGTGGAATTTGTCAGTACAGGCCGTATTTATCAAATGCAAATCAAACTCGGACACTGGTTCGCATCAATTATACTGATGGGTGCATTGCTTTTGGGAGGATGCACGCAGCTACAAGATGCTACTGAAGCATCCCAAAGTCCATCAGCAACTGAAACTTCTGCACCTGTTATTCAAGCGAACAATCCCGAAATGACTAATTTACCTCGACTGGAAGGAAAGGCCACTGTCGTTATGGTGGTGAAAGGATCGCCCATTACGATCGAAGTGGATGGAACAAATGCCCCCATCACTGCCGGTAATTTCGTGGATCTCGTCCAGCGAGGCGTCTACGATGGTTTGGTGTTTCACCGCGTAGTACGGGAACCCCAACCTTTTGTAGTTCAAGGTGGCGACCCCCAAGGTAAAGACCCGAATTTCCGAGGTCAGTTGGGAACAGGCGGTTTTGAAGATCCGGCGACAGGGAAACCGCGTAACATTCCGTTGGAAATTAAGCCCAAAGGCGCAGATACTCCGGTTTATAGCAAAACGATAAATCAGCCACCTGTTTTGAACCACAAACGCGGTGCTGTGGCAATGGCTCGATCGCAGTTTCCAGATAGCGCTTCTTCTCAGTTTTACTTCGCTTTGACGGATCTGCCTTTCTTGGATGGCAGCTATGCTGTGTTTGGAAATGTCACCCAAGGCATGGATGTAGTTGACAAAATTCAACAGGGCGATCGCATTGAATCCGCTAAAGTAACTGAAGGGGCGGAAAATCTGAAGAAATAGTTAAAAGTCACTGGATTTTGGATTTTGGATTTTGCGCGAAGTGGGCGTCTTGGCGGTTCCCGTCACGATGCCCACCTTCGCAAGAGAGGATTTTGGATTGGTTCTGGCTTGAATATTGTGGAGACGTTTCATGAAACGTCTCTACAATAGACATCTTCAGAAAAGAATCTCAAAGGCAGGCAGGATGCCTACCCCACAAGAATTTTTGGAGATGTCTAATAGTTTTTGACGCATTTCAAGTTTTGTCCGATCGTTGCCCAGCCAATCCAAAATCCAAAATCTAAAATCGGGCGACAACACCGAGAAAAGTGAAAGTAGTTGTTACCGGCATTGGTTCGATCTGTTGTTTGGGTACGCTGGAAACTAGCTGGCAAAATTTGATTTCCGGTCAGTCTGGTATTCGCGTTCATCAACCTTTTCCTGAATTAGAGGCGCGTCCTTTGGCGCTGATTGGAAATAAGCCAGCTGAGTTATTAAGATTAACTCGGCTGGTTGTTACTTTGGCGTTAAAAGATGCAAATCTTCTACCTCCTTTATCTAATTGTGGAGTGGCGATCGGATCTAGTCGCAGTCAGCAAGCTGTTTGGGAAAAGTTGGCGTCGATCTCAGCCTTCCCCATTGACGGCGAGGCGGGAAAGTCTCTAAAAGATTGGTTGGAAACTCTGCCGCATATGGGTGCGATCGCAGCTGCTCGTCAAATCGCTACAATTGGGCCAGTGCTTGCACCGATGGCGGCTTGTGCAACGGGGATTTGGTCGATCGCGCAAGGTTTTGAGTTAATCCAAACAAGGCAATGCGATATGGTAATTGCCGGTGCGGTGGAAGCCCCGATTACGCGGCTGACTTTGGCTGGCTTTAAACAGATGGGTGCTTTGGCGAAAACTGGTGCTTATCCGTTCGATCGATATCGGGAAGGTCTGGTGTTGGGAGAAGGTGCGGCAGTTTTGGTGCTGGAATCGCTTGAATCAGCTAAGCGTCGAGGTGCGAAGATTTACGGTCAAGTTTTGGGTTTTGGCTTGACAAACGATGCACATTATGCTAATGCTCCGGAAGAGGGAGGGTGGAATGCGATCGCAGCCATCAAGCAATGTTTGGAACGCAGCAATCTTTCCCCAAACGACATAGATTATATACACGCGCACGGTACGGCAACGCAGTTAAATGACCGAAATGAAGCGCAGGTGATTCGGTATTTGTTTCCCCAAAATGTACCGATTAGTTCTACCAAAGGAGCAACTGGTCATACACTGGGAGCATCGGGAGCATTGGGAACAGCTTTCTGTTTAATGGGGTTGCATCATCAAATTTTACCGCCTTGTATTGGCTTAAAAGAATCAGAATTTGATTTAAATTTTGTCAGAAAAGCGCGTCCGTGTGAGATTCGGAATGTGCTTTGTTTGAGTTTTGGATTCGGGGGTCAAAATGCCGTGTTAGCGTTGGGGAAGATATGACAAGTAAGGAAGATTATATTCTTCCGCAAGTAGTGTTTAAAGCGCTTTCCCCTAGTAACACTCTTACCGAAAGCTCACAATGGCGCGATCGCTTTTTCTCTTCCCCAAAATTCTTCTATTTGATCGGAGAAGCAAAGAGTGGTATTACCCATGTATTGTCGCGCTTTAGCTAATAAATTTTTATTATCTCCTAAACGTTCGCATACTGTCACGGCTACAACTTCTTGAATTTGAGTATCTTCGTGATTTGCTAATTGTTCTAGAAAAGCAAAGATGCGTTTGATAGTATCTTCTCTATCGCCTAATTCCAACAGAGAAATTAAATATGGGTTGAGGATATCACCAAAGATAATATGCGCTCCTGATTGTTCGTCACCCCACCATTCAAGCTCTGATTCGTATTGCGATCGCAGTTCTGGTATTGCTGTTACCAGATGTTCGCCCAAGTTGTCGAATTTAATTTCTGTCATTGTTTAAGGGTTTAGATTTAAAGCGTCTTGAAGATCGTCTAAAAGGTTTTGAGCTATAGTGCGATCTTCAGGTGTTAGAGCTTCCTTTTCGAGGATTATCTGTAGCTGGATCGCCCTGCGTCTTCCTTTTTCAGAGTGAGATTTGCCACCGACTAGATTTCCTGTTATCCGTTCGTAAATTATTGCTCCGGCTGTACCACCTATAATTTTAGCGTTAGCTCGGAATAGTTCATCTACCGCATTTTGTAGTCGCGGATTGCTCACTGTTGGCTTTGTTTTGACTCTCAGATTATCTAGCAATATCTGAACTGTGTCTGGAATCTGAATTTTAACACTCTTGTTTTTAAACTTAGTAACTTGTAATTTTACACCAACAAGGTAAAAAGCGCTATACTCAAGTTTTACATAACTAAGCCCAGCTTGAACTATGACTGCTATTTAGCAGGGCAATTTTTGTTTGATATGAATTAATTACGTTTATGGTGGATATAGAACGCCATCAATACTTACAGCAATAGTGCCATCGGACATCCGATTAACTACATCTGTTCTACTTATTAACAAGTATTGCCCCTTCATCACCCTTCTCCCCTCTCTTGCCAACCCAATTCCTACCACAGTAAAAATAAATCCACAATCCTAAATTCGCATAAATTCACACATCTTATTATCGTGAAATGAAGATAAAGAAAATCGATCGCACTCTTCATTTCCAAAGTCAGAAAAATCCGATATGCACGGCAGGCTATCCGATCGCACCCTCATCACTCCTCTAATTATTACCATTTGAAACAAGCTCGATCGCCCAAAAATCTAAATGCTTTCTGGTGGATAAGCAGTACAGCCATTGCTATTAAATTGTTGGATAATTTTAGCAGCTTCAGGTTTGTTTTGTAACGATGGTCTTGTCGGTTGTTTAAGAGGTTTTGGATAAGAAAATTTCCAGATGTCTGCTCCCTGGCTTTTATAAATACCCAGTAATGCTAGATCGTTTCCTTGCTTAATCGCCAAAGAACGACCTAAATCACCTCTGTCAATGCGAATTTGTCCGTTAGATACAGAACCCATCGCAAATAAAAATGTACTCGCATCGTCTCCATCTGGGAAGTAACCGTGTATAATACATACGCGACCTCTGGAACTTGATGGATATATAATTAAAGTCTGTGCGTATGATGTTTCTAAGGCACTCAACCACTCGCCCAGAAATGGGGCTATAGATGAATCGCTTTGCGACCAAGCTCTCACAAAAGTATCTCGAATTCTAATTTGCGATGGAGTGCGTTCGTCTGCAACAACTTGTTTCTGTTGCCGAAAACGTGCGATGAGTCTTTGCACTTCTGCATCTGTTGGGTATCGCTGAGATTGTGCGAGAACTGGTAGACAAATAGCAGCCAAGATTGCCAAACTTACTGTGAAACTAATTTGCGATCGCTTCCTCATACCCTGCTTTCCTTTATTGCCAGATTATGATATTTTTATATCAACGCCAACGATACGATATTATCATGAATTATAAGCAAAAAAATGTCTAAAATAGCTTTTTTCGACAAAATAGCCTGAAAAAATAGGAACGCAACGATGACAGAAACCATCAATCTCTTTTCACCCGTAAAAATTGGCTGTTACACTCTACCAAACCGGATAGTAATGGCTCCCATGACTCGTATGCGAGCAATCGGTAGTATCCCCAATTCGCTAATGGCAACTTATTATGCCCAAAGAGCATCGGCGGGATTGATTATTACCGAGTCGGCGATGATTTCTCCCCTCAGCAATACCTACGTGAATTGTCCGGGAATTTATTCGCAAGCACAGGTGGAAGGATGGAAGTTAGTAACAGATGCTGTTCATACTAAAGGAGGAAAAATTTTCTTGCAAATTTGGCACAGCGGTCGCGTCGGACATCCTTCTTTATTGAATGGACAATTGCCAGTAGCACCAAGCGCGATCGCACCTAATTGGAAGTTGGATACTCCTCTAGGCAAGCTACCAATCGAAACACCTCGCGCCCTAGAAATCCATGAAATTGCAGAAATTATCGAGGAGTTCCGCATCGCGGCGAAAAATGCGATGTTAGCTGGATTTGATGGAGTAGAAATACACGGCGGTTTCGGCTTTTTAATCGATCAATTCCTCCAAGATGGTGCGAATCATCGCACAGATAAGTATGGTGGATCTCTGGCAAACCGCACCCGATTTTTGTTAGAAGTTGTGGAAACAGTGACGGGTGTTTGGGGAAGCGATCGCGTGGGTATCAAACTCGCACCCAGCAACACAGTTTACGGGATTTTCGATTCCGATCGCAAAGCTACTTTTAGCTATGCAATAGACGCGCTAAATTCTTTTAATTTAGCTTATATTCACTTGCCAGAACCCAAAGAAGTTGATATAATAAATGGCAATGTTATTAATCCAGTTGCGCCAACTTTTAGATTGATTTATAAAGGTGCGATCGTTACTAACTGTCTTTACGACAAAGCAAAAGCAAACGCTGTTTTAGCTGCTGGCGACGCAGACTTAGTTTCTTTTGCCAGATTGTTTATCGCCAATCCCGATTTGCCTGAGCGTTTCGCAAAAAATTATCCTTTAAACACGCCCAATCCAAAAACATTTTGTCCTGAAGGTGAAAACGAACTCGAAAAAGGATACACGGATTATCCTTTCCTCGAATCTAGTCTGATTTCGTCATCACCTTAAGCAACAAAAGAAACCTAATTTATTCAAAAAACTTGCTTTCTGCGCCTGGGAGAAAAAGAGAAGTTTGATACTTGTTCAACTATTAACGAATCGTCAATTTAAATGTATATCTCGGACTGCTCATTCTATAAGGCTGTCTGATTACAACCTTATAATCTCCCGTTGCCGTGGCACTGAAAGTATCATTTTGTGGGTCTTCGTATGATTCTCCATTAGGTAGTATGAAAGTAAAGCCAGAAAGCCCTTGATCTTCAACATTATCAACTCTTGTTCCCCGCCAAGTCACATCGGCAATAATTGTTTGACCTTGACGCGCACGAAAAATGTAGGTATCTTTATTACCCAAGAGGACAGAACCGTTAATCGTAGTAGATGAACTTCCACGCGGGAACTGTACGCGCCGAGTTACACCCCTGACTGACTGAGCTGCAACTGATATTAACGAACTAGCGCTAAAGATTGCCAAACCTATACTAAAATAAAGTAACGATCGCCTTTTCATAGCATTCACAAAATCTATCCTATCTCAGTTTAACTCATAGCAACTTCATCGTTGTAAAAAAATGTTTGGTTAACTGATAACTGATTTCAAATTTTTGGCAGTTTCGTTCAGTTGCAATACGCTAACTCTCGTTTGATTAATGCCTGCGGCAGTTTGTTGCGCCGACTCATTAAAATCGTTCATAGCAGTCACTACTTGATCGATCGCGAGCGCTTGTTGTCTAACATTTAGGGAAATTTGCTGAATATTTACAGAGATATTATTCACGGCAGATACAATACCTTCAATACCTGCCATATTAGCATCTGTTATTAAAACAGACGCCTTGGTGGTATTCTGTAGATCGGCTACTAAAGTAGCGATCTTTTCAGCCGATCTTTTACTTTGATCTGCAAGTCTGCGAATTTCGGTAGCCACAACAGCAAAACCTTTACCCTGTTCTCCAGCTCTCACCGCTTCTACTGCGGCATTTATCGCTAACATATTAGTCTGATTGGCTATATCGCTGACCAAATTAGCGATACTATTAATCTGGCTTAACTGTTCGCTCAACTGCATAATTTGTTGTGCGATTCGATCGACTTTTAATCTTGCTGCTTCGGCTTGTTCTGCTGAAGCTTTTGACGAAACTCCGAGTTCATCCATTGTTATAGTAGTTTGATTCACTGCTGCTGCTTGCTGACTAGCACTGCGTTCTTGTTGTTCTACAGAAGCAGCAATTTCATTGGAAGAAGTGGCGATCGTGCTGACATTTTTATTAATAGCCTGCTGAATGTTCGATGCTAGTAACAAACCAAAAATTACAGAAGCAATTGCAGCTATTAACGTTCCAAAAACCGCGACCCATGTGAGCAATTCAAGCGAATTTGTAGTATTTGACTGAGTTTGGCGCAGTTGTTTAAGAGCTATATCGTTGAAGGTATTGTTTAGATCCTTTATTTGGCTAGACAGTAGAGCAGATTCATCTTTAACAAAAATTTTAATTGCCTCAGATCCCTTACCATTTCTAACTAAATTAATCATCCGTTCATCCAAGCTTCTTAGCCGTTTTACCGTCAGTACTAATCGATCGAAAATGTTTTTTTGTTCGTTGCTAAAAAACTCCTGTTTGCTATCTTTAATCAGCTTTTCTGCCGATGTCGATGCTTCAGACAAGGACTCAGAAGCTTGTTTGAATCTGTCTAAATAACTTTGTTGCCGAGTCAAAAGATAACCGCGAGTAGAGCGTTCCATTGCACTCGCCTCAGATTCCATTCGGTCAGTTATTTCGAGGGCGTCTCGCGAGGCGTTGGCTTGAGAGAGCGATTGCGCTACCAAATTGGTGTTTGAGTAAACCAGCAACGCGAGTAAAAACGATAGTGGAATTGGTACTCCATATCCGACTAATATGCGACCTCTTAGTTTTAAGTTACCTAGCATAGCTGTATTGAGTTAGCATACCTAAGCTTAGTAAGTAGATTCCGATAAAAACAATCTCCTCTAGGAATAATAAGGATAGCACTGCTGGCGATGAGACTCTAAATTCCCGTTTATTCATGGCTCCCAGCAAAGCACAATCCTACAATTTCTAAGTATAAATACTTAAGTGATTGCACAGTCCCAGACTGTCGGAACTACTGTTGCGATCGCCTGTTTGCGCGTTAATAATAACAAAATATAGGGCTTACCCCATATTGCATCTGCCGTAAGGTAGAATCAAGCAACGACCTATCTTAATAAAGTAGGTACTCTATCATGGATCTAGAAGCACATCAGTTCATTTCCTATTTTGAACGCGAGCAAGCAGCCCAAGTATGCAAGCTAGCTGTTGTAGAGAATTTTGCCGATCGAGAAATAATTTTTCAAGAGGGTGAAATTCCCGATTTCGTATATTTAGTTTTAGCAGGCGAAGTAGAATTTAGAAAAAATAATGGTAACAATAAATATCAAACTGTTGCCTTAGCCAAACAAAATGACTTTTTTGGCGAATTCGGAGTTTTGGATGGTCAACCCCGTAGTGCCCAAGCTATTGTTTGTAGTGGGGCAACTTTGGCAAGGATTCCCCGTGATGGGCTAATGGAAATTTTGAATAACACAAAAGGCAGTGTAGTCCTTAAATTACTAGGTTATATAGTGCGACATTTACGCTCCACCACAGCCCAATATGTCAATCAAATGGTTCACAAAGAAAAAATGGCTTTGGTAGGAGAAATGGTCAATACCATAATTCACGACTTCAGAAGTCCTGTGACGAGTATCTATTTGGCTAGTGTGATGTTAAAAGAATTTCATCCGGACGAAGAAACGATTGAATGGTGCGATATTATTCAAGCCCAAGTCAGGCGAATGTTGGGTATGGCAGAAGAGGCTTTAGAATTTGCCAGCGGTCATGCTGTGTTGAATACTCAACCTGTCAACCTCGATTTTTTATTGCAAAATTTTGAAAAGTTAAATCGCATTTATTTTAAAGATGCTAAAGTAGAATTTAAGCTTAACACAGCCGATGTAGTGATAAACGCTGATGAAAATAAGCTGATGCGGGTTTTGCAAAATTTAGTAGGTAACGCAGTCGAGGCTTTCAAAGGTTGCGGTGGGCGAATTGAGATATCGGCTTTGGCAAAAGAGAAAGTAGCAGAAATTATCATTTGCGATAATGGCCCAGGTATTCCGGAAGAAATTCGGGAACATTTGTTCGATCCTTTTGTTACTTATGGAAAACGTGGAGGGACGGGATTAGGAACAGCGATCGCTAAATCAATTATCGAAGCACACAGCGGCGAAATTTCCTTTCGCTCAAATGCCGACGAAGGTACAACTTTTTATATTCGCTTACCTCTAATTAGTCAATAAAAAAGGACAGACACACACCAGTCTGTCCTTAGAACTATCCGATCGCACTCTTATACCTATTTCACCAGTCTGATGATTTTTCCGGTTTTTTTCGGCTGAGTTTTTGTTCCGCTTGCATCTGTTTGCTTCTTCTTTCTTTGCTCCTTCTGTTTTGACTCGGCAGGTGACGGTGGTGGTTCTGGTTTTGGTTCGGAAAGATCTGCTACACAAGTGCCGTTTTCCATAATCAGTATTTCCCCCTCTCGGCTCACATCGAAATCCCAAAACTGACCCTCCACATTTCCAGGCAAAAAACCATCAATCATTAAATTAAATGGTTGATTTTGGATATCTTTCTCTTTTCCTTTCGGTATTTTGTTGCGGCAAATCCGGACGATTAACTTTCCGTCCGTTTCGTCTTGCTTAATAATTTGACCGCGAATGGAAAAATAATTATTACCTTGCCTAACTTCTTCGATAGTCTGGTCTTTTTTCGGCTGTCTAATATCCCGCAGTTCTAGCCAAAGTGCAGGCAGAGGTTGATTTTTTACAGCTTCTAACGCTTCATCCTTCGGTAGAAAAACTTTACTTTTCTCAAACCAGAGAGCAACCTCAGTGTGGGGATAAGCTGACCAAACTAAGTCGCCTCGAATCAGATCTGGAGATATTTTTGCGAATAATCCAGCCCTACCTACCAATCTAGCTGGAATCGACAGCCCATCATCCGTCAACAAAACACCTTTGGTCACTTTTTTTAAAGTGGGAATAAAACGTCCGTGTACTTGACCGACTGCCCGATACATCAACGGAAATAGAGGTGCCACGAATACAGGATTTGTCATTTTAAATACTCTCCAGTTTTTCCTTTTGTGCCATTCTGTTTGGCAATCCTACTTTAAGAATTATACGCAACAAAGTTTTTTGAACGTACAGGACTTACGCAGGACAGGCGTCAAAACCAAGTTTCTTTGCGTCAGTCCTAACGTGAATTGCCTCAATACAGCTATTTTGGTGAGAAACCCAGTTTCTTGGGCATTCTACACAACTCTTGCTACTACTATTTGTTAATTTAGCCTTCCCGATCGACTACCATGTCATTATCTGCACGCATCTGCACAGATTCACATCCATGACTCTAACCGATCGAATTCTTTCCCAGCTACCAGGCGATGTCCTGGGAGGACTGCGTAAAGCCGACAACCTCTGGCAATCACTCAAAGAAGACTCCATACCGATACCGACGGTGGTAAAAGAAAGTCAGCAACCTTTGGTCGGGGTGGACTGGGATGTTATAGTTTGCGGCGGTACTTTAGGTATTTTAATCGCTACTGCGATCGCCAGGATGGGTTGGCGAGTAGCTTTAATAGAGCGTGGCATTTTGCGGGGCAGAGATCAAGAGTGGAATATCTCCCGCCAAGAGTTAGCAACATTTTTAGAATTGAATCTGCTTTCTGAGTCGGAACTGCAACAGGCGATCGCTACCGAGTATAACCCAGCTCGCATCAGCTTTCTCGGCGGTAAGGAACATTGGGTAAAAGATGTACTCAATATTGGCATTGACCCAGTTTTTTTGCTGGATACCCTCAAGTCAAAATTCCTGCAATTTGGCGGTCAACTATTGGAAAACACTCCTTTCCAAGGCGCAGTTGTTCATCCAGATGGCGTCACTGTCAATATAGGATCGCCGATTTTGGATTTGGGATTTGAGTCAAACAATCCCACATCTCTGAAGACACGGTTGTTAATTGACGCGATGGGGCATTTTTCACCCATTGTCCAACAAGCACGACAAGGAAAAAAGCCAGATGGTGTCTGTTTGGTAGTGGGAACTTGCGCTCAAGGATTTCCGGAAAACGACACGGGCGATTTGTTGGTTTCATTTACACCCATACAAAATCAATGTCAGTATTTTTGGGAAGCATTCCCAGCCAGAGATGGGAGGACAACTTATTTATTTTCTTATATGGATGCTGATCGGAAACGATCGAGTTTGGCAGATCTTTTTGAAGACTACCTGCGCCTGTTACCTCAATACCAAAATGTACAACTGGAACAGCTGCAATTTCAAAGGGCTCTATTTGGTTTTTTTCCCAGCTATCGGCAAAGTCCTCTGAAAATGCCTTGGCACCGCATTCTGCCAGTGGGTGACTCCAGTGGCGCTCAATCTCCTCTAAGTTTCGGCGGATTTGGCGCGATGGTGCGTCACCTCAAGCGTCTGGTGAGTGGAATTGATGAAGCGTTACGAAGTGACGAATTGAGTAAGAATGCTCTGGCGCTTTTGCAACCTTATCAGCCAAACTTAGCCGTAACTTGGTTATTTCAACGTGCCATGAGTGTCGCGATCGATCGCCAAGTAGACCCCGATCGAATTAATCAACTTCTTGCCGCTGTATTTCTGGAAATGGAACAGCTAGGAGATGCCGTCCTCAAACCTTTTCTCCAGGATGTCGTGCAGTTTCCCGCTTTGTCCCAAACACTTTGGCAAACCCAAATTTCACATCCGGCATTAGTTGTCAAGATAATTCCGCAAGTGGGATTGATAGCCCTTTTAGATTGGTTAGTTCATTACTTCAATTTGGGAGCTTATTCTGCTTTATATCAATTAGGAAAAGCCATCGAACCTTGGGTAAAAAATTTACCCCCAGTCCCACAATACTATTGCCATAGATGGATTGATGCCTGGAAATACGGATCTGGTGGCGATTACTCGAATTAGCAGTATCTCAAAAGACTTATAAAACGCTTGTGAGGATAACATGATTCAAGGGCAATCTCCAAAAATTAAATACTTTGCCGTATTGACGAACTTGTTGCGCGATCGTCAAGAATTTCTAGACGAAATCCGTCAAGGTGTAAGGCTGCCAAGTAAAATATTATCTCTGCTGGTTTGCAGTTCGATATTTCTTGCTATCTATGGCGGAATTATCGGTATTTACCATAGCTGGATGCAAGCTCTTTCCTCTGCTGTAAAGCTCCCAGCACTTTACTTAATAACCCTATTAATTTGCCTGCCAGCATTGTACTTCTCCAATATCATTTTTGGTTCCAAGCGCACTTTTGCTCAGTATTTTGCCTTGGTGCTGACAGCGGTGGCAGTAACTAGCGCTCTTTTATTCAGTTTTGCGCCTATATCGCTGTTTTTCTTAATCAGCACCAATAACTACCAATTTTTAATATTGTTGAATGTCGTGATATTTTCTGTGACTGGATTCATCGGAGTTTCTTCTCTGCATCGAGCAGCGAGCTTTGTGTTGGAACAAGAAAATGAAGGTAGCAAGACACGGCAAAAAATATTAAAATTTTGGTTGTTTCTTTATGCTTTTGTAGGTTGTCAGTTGGGATGGACGCTCAGACCTTTCTTCGGAATGCCTAATTCACCTTTTTCTCTGTTCCGAGAAAGGGAAGGGAATTTTTACGTGAGCGTGATTCAATCTCTGGCATACATTTTGGGCTTTCGTTAATTAACAAAGGAGAACGATCGTACACAGGCTAGAGATTCTGTAGATTAACAATAAATTATGGCAAGGATAAGAAGATGCTAGAAAAGAAAATTGACGGGAAAAACTACTTTAATGTATTGATTGGTTTGCTGCGCGATCGCCAAAATTTTATGGAGGAAATCCGCCAAGGCGTCCGACTTCAACATAAAATCATTGCCTTGCTCGTTTGCAGCTCATTATTTTTCGGGATTTACGGGGCGATTATCGGCTTATACCACAGCGTCCCTCAATCGTTATCGGCTGCAATAAAACTACCATGCCTCTACTTACTCACGCTTTTGATTTGTCTGCCAACATTATTCATTTTTAATATTTTCTTTGGTTCCCGTCGCAGCCTTACACAACATTTTCTGCTCGTTCTCACCACCGCATCTGTAATCAGTGCGCTGTTACTCGGTTTTGCACCAGTTACTCTGTTTTTTCTAATCACTACCGATAATTACCAATTTTTTAAATTGCTAAATGTGGCGATTTTCATCCTGACAGGAGTGATTGGCGTTAACTCTCTTTACCAAGGAATGCAATTAATATCTGAAGAAGATACGGAAGGACAAGGAGCCCGGAAAAAGATTTTACAATTTTGGTTAATACTGTATGGATTTGTCGGCAGTCAATTAGGATGGATAATTAGACCGATTTTTGGGAATCCGGCTAGCCCTTTTGAGTTAGTTCGTCAGATGCAGGGTAACATTTTTATGGATATCGGAAATGCGATCGCGGAAGTGCTTGGGTTTCGCTAATATACAAGAGCGACGACCAAAGACCGATGGCTAATTATGGACTTTCCCCTGGCGCGGCAATATTTTTATCAGGAAATTCATCAGCCAGACAAACAAATCAATCTGGCAAAGGCTGCTCTACATATAGCACAGGAAGAATATCCAGAATTAGATCCCATTGAATACCTCAACGCCCTGGATACAATGGCGGCAGAAGTAGAAGAACTTCTGCCGCCAGAACGCTATCCCCTGCGGATCGTTCAGAGTATCAATAAGTATCTCTACGAGGATTTAGGTTTTGTCGGCAATACAGTTGATTACTACGATCCGCGCAACAGCTATTTAAATGAAGTAATTGAACGGCGAACGGGGATTCCCATTACGCTTTCGCTGCTATACTTGGAAATCGCCCAGCGCATCGATTTTCCAATGGTTGGCATAGGAATGCCGGGACATTTCCTGATTCGTCCGGATTTTGAAGATGTCGGCATTTATGTCGATGCTTTCAATCGCGGCGAGATTCTTTTCGAGGCAGATTGTCAGCAAAGGCTGTCTCAAATATATCAGCAGCCGATCGAACTCAACCGATCTTTTGTCGAGCCAGTCAGCAATCGACGCTTTTTAGCGCGGATGCTGATGAATCTCAAACTGATTTATTTAAACCAGAATGAGTTGGAGAAAGCACTGGCGGTAATTGAGCGCCTTTTACTGCTATTTCCAGGTGTATCCGCAGAACTGCGCGATCGCGGTCTTCTATATTACCAATTGGGACAATGGACGTCAGCTTGTCTCGATCTAGAGACTTATCTTATCCAAGTTCCCAATGCTGACGATGCAGATGCTATTCGCCTTTTAGTAGAGCGGATGCGTCAAGATCTCTAGGGAATAGGGACTAGGGGCTAGGGATTAGGGGTTAGGGGTTAGGGAATAGGGAAGAGTGGGGGAGTGGGGGAGCGGAAGAATTAATATTTTCCCTTTTGCCTTTTGCCTTTTGCCTTTTCCCTAGCCCCTAGCCCCTAACCCCTAGCCCCTAAATCCCTAGCCCCTACCCCCTAGCCCCTGAAGACTTTGGGCCACTAGCTTGAGGCGTCGCAGTTGAGCCTGCATATCTTGTTGAGTCCAACCAGCCGCAAACGTATTGAAACCCCAGTTAACTAGGGGGTTGGGAATTTGGAACTCAAAACGATTGACTAGACGAGTACCCTCTGCTAAAGGTTGACATTCCCAGCGATCGCGTCCTTTAAAAAATCCCTCAAATTCCCAGACTATCAGACCCGGTTCCCTTTCCACCACAACGCTTTCCAGAGTAGGCTGCAACAGCGGAATCTGAATGATAAAGCGACTGCGACTGCCAATCTCTGTATTCCACTCACCTACGGGATCGCAACGCAGGGCGGGGTTAAGCCATCGGTGCATCAAGTCGCGCTCTGCAATACAGCGTTCCACCACTGTAGCAGGAGCATTAATTTGAATCGATTGTTCAAAAACTCGCTCTTGTGACATAGTTAGGGCGTCGGGGCTAGGGGGTAGGGAACAGGGAGAGCGGGGGATAAAAGGTCGGAGTTGTCCTCACTGCCTTGGCGGTTGCAATATCACAGTACTAAATAAAATGTCAATATAAGCAAGCCGAAAAATCGCGGCATCCCAGTGTAATAAAAAGTAAAAATCAGCGAATCGCTGCCTTTTAAGCGTTAATTATCTATAAAGATAGAGTAAAAAAGCTTTTTCTGGGTGTATGGTTGTCGATATTCATCTCATACTGTCTTAGCTGAGAATTTGTCAGGGAAGATACAAAAATTCACAGCTAAGGTTTCATAGTTTTACCGATAAATTTTGAGGGAACTAAACAACGATGAATGGCATTTGGCAAAGTATGGCACATTTGGGTGTGAGCGTGCCGATGCTCTCTTATGAAATTTTGGCACAAGCCGCACCGCGACGCCCCTTGCCTCCGCCAGGGGCAAGGCCAGGATTCCCTAACGACTTCAATAGCTTTTTCCAGCAAATGGCGGCAAATTTTGGTGATTTCGTGCCTAATTTGCTGGGGGCGATCGCAATTCTGGTAATCGGCTGGCTGCTCGCACTCGTCGCCGCCGCCGTCGTGCGGGGGCTACTGAATCGCACCAACATCGATAACAAGCTGGCGGCCTGGGTTACGGGGCGTCAGGGTGATGCAGAACTGCCGCCAGTAGAAAAATGGATATCCGAGGCTGTTTATTGGATTATCTTCCTGTTTACGCTGGTGGCCTTTTTACAGGCACTCCGGCTGGAAGCAGTTTCTGAGCCTCTCAACAACTTACTCAATCAGATCTTCTTGTTCCTGCCCAAATTAGCGGGGGCAGTAATTCTGTTGGGTGTCGCCTGGTTGCTGGCAACCCTAGTAAAACTGGTAGTAACGCGCTCTCTGCGGCTGTTTCGTCTGGACGAGCGTTTGAATCAGCAAGTAGGTACCGAACAGCGGAACCAGTTTTCTCTGAGCGAAACAGTCGGCAACACGCTCTACTGGTTCATATTCCTGCTGTTTCTGCCCTTGGTATTGAACGCCTTGGAGTTAGAGGAAACTTTACAACCAGTACAGCAACTCCTGACTCAAATCCTTTCTATTCTGCCGAATATCTTCGCAGCGCTCTTAATTGGTGCGGCAGGCTGGTTAGTAGCTCAAGTGGTGCGGCGAATTGTCACCAATCTGCTGGCAGCTGGTGGGGCAGATCGACTGGGTACCCGGTTTGGGCTGAATCGAGCCACAACGGGACAATCGCTCTCCGGCATTATCGGTACGATCGTCTACGTACTGATCCTACTTCCCACAGCGATCGCAGCCCTCAACACGCTGAAAATTGAGGCAATATCGGCTCCGGCAATCCGGATGCTCAACGATATCTTCCTCGCCATTCCCAAGATTTTCACGGCTGGGCTGATTCTGGTAATCGCCTACATCATCGGGAAATTTGTGGCAGATTTGCTCACCAATATCCTGACTAGCATCGGCTTCAACAATATTTTCAACTGGCTCGGTTTCGGAATCACCCCGTCGCCTCGGATTGTCGTTCCGCCTGCTAGCGCACCAGTAACGGAAGAACCCGTCCCTCCGACAGCAGGAGAACAAGTAACGCTTCTTCAAACCGCACCGGGCATAACGCGAACTCCATCAGAAATAGTGGGAATCATAGCGCTTGTCGGCATTATGCTCTTAGCTGTAGTGCCGGCAACAGAAGTGCTGCAATTCCCAGCCCTCACTGCTATTGTTACCGGTGTGGTCGCGGTATCTGGTCGGATTCTGGCTGGATTGGTGGTATTTGCGATCGGCTTGTATCTGGCTAACCTCGCCTATAACCTGATTACCAGCTCTGGCAATCAGCAGGCAAGGATACTCGGTCATGCCGCCCGAATCTCTATTATTGCCTTGGTTTCGGCGATGGCGCTGCAACAAATGGGTATTGCCAGCGATATCGTCAATTTGGCATTTGGATTGCTCCTGGGTGCGATCGCAGTCGCCATTGCCCTCGCCTTTGGTTTGGGTGCCCGCGATATCGCCGCCGATCAAGTCCGAGAATGGTTGTCTTCTTTTAAAGATAAAAAAGACAAAACCCCTCGTTTTTAAGGGGCTAGGGATTAGGGGCTAGGGGCTAGGGGAAGTCAAAAGTCAAAAGTCAAAAGTCAAAAGTCCACCTCTTCCCTCTCCCTAACCCCTAACCCCTGACCCCTAACCCCTATTAAGTTTGGCTCGCAGTTCATCTTTAAGGCGGTTAAGAATCGAACTTTCATCTAACGAAGCTAAAATGCGGCTGACAACAGCTTTCGGGCCATCAGGGCCCCAAGAAGCGCCATTAGCTAAATATGCTTTAGTGACTTGTCCGATACCGTAAGATGAAACACCGGCCACACCAGCTTGAGTTATTGCTACAGATACATAAGCACCTAAAGAAACTCCACCTGTTACAGGTGCTGCTAAACCTAATAAGCTTTTCAGAGAACTTAAACCTAAAGTTGCTACCAATTCGCTAGCACTTAAACCGCCCATACACAAAGCTATTTTTTGCAATAAAGATACCGCGCCTTGTTGCGTCATGGGGATGCCGTAAAGTTTGGATAAGGTTAATATCAAAGCAACGTCGATGACGGCACCGCTGAGTAAGTCGATCGCCGTGACCGGATTGAGTGCGATCGCTACAGCTTTAGTTATCGTTGCGTTCCAGATAATTCGGTTAGCGCTGCTATCTCGAATTGCCATTTTTCGCTGTAGGATCTGCTCGTTGACTTCATCGGCATACAGCATCGAGTTGAGCGCGACGATCGATTTACCTTCTCGGTGCAAAATCTCCAAAATTTTCAGCTTGAGATCCTCAACTTGCGGCGCTCCCGGCTTTAACTGCACTCCCAAACTACCATCAGAACGACGCACTGCTTCCGCTACCAGAGGTGAAGCTGCTGCCATCACTATTTCATCAGGCGATAGCAATTCTCGCACTCTGTCGTCCCGAATTTTTTCATAAATTGCCATTCGGTCTACTTCGGGATATTGGTCGATTTTGTTGAACACGAGCAACATCGGTTTACCGGCTTTCCGCAGTTCGGAAAGCGCTTCGTGTTCTACTTTAGTCATATCCCCAGCGATCGCAAACAAAATCAGATCTGCCTGTTTGGCAACATCACGGGCCAAAGCGGCGCGAGTTTCGCCGTCCACTTCATCCAATCCGGGAGTATCGATTAGTTCTACCTGGGAATTACCGTTACCTGGAAAGGCAACTCGCAAAACTTCGGAATTATTATTACCGACTGTCTCTCGACTGTAGCACCAATTTACCCTTTCGCTGGTGCGGGTAACGCCGTGGATAGGGCCGGTTTCAAACACTTTTTCGCCCACCAAAGCGTTGAGCATGGAAGATTTACCTCGCCCTACCATACCAAAAACGGCTATCTGGACAACAGACCGTTCTAATTTGTCCAGCATCACCTCTAAATCTTCAATTGCCGGTTCTAGTCCCGCTCGTTCTTGCGGTGTCAGATCTAGGTTGGTTACGATGTCTCGCAGGGCGGTTTGTGCTTGTTTGTAGTTGAGTTCTGCTTGAATATCGGCAAAGCTAAAAATAACGCTGTCTAGTTCGCCTAAATCTGCGGAATTCAAAGGGGTAGAGTCGTTGCGATTGGGATAAGGGGGATCGGGAATCTTAGCAGTCAAAGGGTAACCTCCGACGATCGACAGGGGATAAGGAGATTTTTGGCAGTATATCGCCACTGGGGTACTTATTCGATCCTAGTCATCTTGACTGCGATCGCCACAGCTTTACCATGAAAGTTAAACCTTAAAGCGAGTCACCATTAAGTTGTGAGTTCTAAACGTCTGCCAGAAACTACTGCCTATGTCCGGATTCTCAGACAGTCTTGGCAAGAAGGCTTCATTGAAGGTGAAGTGAGAGCGGGTCAGTATGACTGGCAATTCCAGTGGTGTTTCAGACAAGGCAAGTTGTTCGTTCAGCCGTCCTTGGGTCGAGCTTTAATTCACGAACCGCTGGGTCGTTTTCTGGAAAAATCAGATTACAAATTAGAGCCTGGAGGAGATTACGCTTTTACAATCCGGGCTGAACTTTAGCGCCAAGTCTAAAAACACGCTTAAAAAATCTATCTATTTGGCGATGACAATATATATTCAAGCCAGGATTTTTTTCAAAAAATCAGGGACATGAATATTTTAAAGTTCAAAAAAGCAATAAACTTAGTCTTTTTTAACACCTAAAAGGCGTTCTAGGTATCTTTCAATGAGGAGAATGGCAACAATATCATCTACAGGTCGCGGCAAAGGTCGCATTCCTTTGGGAATCAAGCTATACAACCCTTTGGGTGGGTACATTTGCCAATAGCGATCGCGTGCTTCTAAGGTACTGTAACGCTCATCAACTAAAATTATTCTTAGAGGTTCTGGTAATTCTTCAGTTAGTTGTTGTTTCCACTTTTTAGAAGTAGTTTGATCTCCCATTACCAAAACAGAAATGGGATATTTTTTGCGTAAGTTTTGAATGCTGGCGATCGCTTCTTCTGCGGGAATCACTTCATGGTAATGCAGTTTGCGATCCACCGCCATCACAGCTAAACCACACTTCTGACGGCCAGGATCGAAACCTAAGATCGCAGGCTGATCCGGAGTCAAATCCGAGTCGGGAGTAGGATTGGCCTTAGAAAACATGGCATCTAATTGGATGAGCAGTCTTCAGTGTGCCAAAAAATCCCAGATTTAGCTAGTCGATTGCGTTCGGAAAACCACTTGTCCGCCTTGAATGGCGATCAGATCCATTTTGACAGGCCCAGCAGTATAGGTGGGTTCCGCTGCTACTACTCGGACATCTAAAGGTTGCTTGGACTGTTTGACTTGCTCTAGAAAGCGGGTCAGCGTTTCGATGCGATCGTCTCCGATTTGAATTCGATCGGCTACAATGCCAGCACGACGGAGCCGAAATTGAGAAGCTGAAATCAGTAGGTCGATCCTTTCTCTGAGTTGGTCTTCTGTCATTGTTGCCGAGTCGGTATAAGTTGAAGCTACAACTTCTCCGGCTTGAAACACAACGCGATTGGGAGACACATCCACAAAAACTTGTACGGGATACTCTCCTCCCGCTACATAGTTGCCTGAAGAAATAATTCGCACTACGTAGTCTTTACCGTCATCAATTTTATCTATAAGTTGGTTGACATCTGCTTGCCTAATTACTATTACTTGTTGCTTAAGATTTTTATTATCGGGATGCGTGCGCTCCAGAGCTACTCGGTTTGCCTGCAACAGCAGTCTATCTACAGCTTGACGAGCCGCTGAAGGTTCCACAATCCGCACTACACCAGCTGCCAGAACTTGACCGCGCCGGACTGTAACGTTACCCCGAAACAGTTGTTGGTAGTCTTGCTCTAGACTTGCTACTTCCTTTTGCAAAATATTTAGTTTTTGTTCTCTTTCAGAAAGTTTTTTATCTTGTTCGGAGAGTTTTGTGTCTTGTTGTGCCAGTAGTTTTTCTTGTTGAGTTAGTTGTCCTTTAAGTTCTTTGAGACGACTTTCCTGTTGCGAGATTGTTTGGTCTCGTGTGGCGATTTGTCCATCGCGAGCGGCAATTTCTTGCTCTTTTTGGGAAATTCTCTGGTCTTGAGCGGCGATTTGTCGATCGCGCTGTGCGATCGCGTCATCTTGTGCGCCGATTTTTTCGTCCTTTTGCTGGATAATCCGATCGCGGGCAGCAATTTTCTCATCCCTTTGATCGAGCTGTTGCTTCAGTTCGGTAATCTGAGCTTTAACTTCGTTACGCTGGGCGATCAAATCCTGCCGTTCTGCTTGCAATTTTTGAATTTCCGAACGCAGTTCTTGTGCTTGTCCGGATACTGCTTTTAATTGCTCCTGCGTTCCATTTAGTGCGCTTTGTGTTTGGCCCAACTGGTTTTCTGTTTGACCCAACTGGTTTTCCGTTTGACTCAGCTGAGTTTGAGTTCGACTCAATTGAGTTTGAGTCCGGTTGAGCTGCATTTCTGTACGAGCTTGTTTGGCCATTGCTTCTGCCAGCTTAGCCAATGCCAACTGTAGAGCCTGATTGGTTGAATCCAGACGCTTTTGCGCTGTTGACTGTTCGGATTTAGCCTCAGCCAGCTGTTGTTCTACCTGTACTTTTTCACTTTCTGCCTTACTTTTCTCGGTTCGGCTTTCTTCTATCTGTTGGCGGGCGCTTCTCAAATCTTTCTGAATTTTTTCCAGTTTAAAAACGCCCGTGCGTAATTGTTCGCTGGCGGCAAATAAGATCGCCAACGTCGAACTAGAGATCAAGCTGCCTGTCAAGAAGGTGATCAACACCGCTGTGTTCTTCGGACGCAAGTTAAACAGGCTTAAGCGAGCCTTCCCAACTTTTGTCCCTATGCGATCTCCCACCGATGCGATCGCTCCCCCCAACACCAAAATTGCCGCAATCAGGATTAACCCGGTGGTCATATATATGTCTGGGAGTGTGAAAACTCCCTGCCAAAAGAGCGGTTAGGAAAGAAAACACGAGGGATTTATTCCCCGTGATGGGGCTGGCTTTTAAGTGCGATAACTTGGAGCGCCAGTCAACTCCGTTTCTACTCTACTTCCCTTAGCTGCTAACTGTCACAGAGGTTACAGACTGGGGAGCTATCGATTGACAATCTCCTCAATTGAATTGCTGAGATTCAAAGGTTTAAGCACTACGACCTTTCTTGAAAAGTCCTTGCGGCAGTTTCCTAACCAGTTGAAACGTCGATGAGACCCATTCACCAGTTGGTTCAGTTCAAGACAGAGGTTTCAATTTCCTAGCATTAACTGCTTGACGAGTGGCTTCCTCCGGGGTAATGAGTACCTGAAAACCATCAAAACTCAGGTTCTCTGGAGTTGTTACTTGAAGTTCGGTTTGGCTCTAAACCATAGGCAAGATACTGTTTTAGTCTCTTGGTTTACTGGTTAGCCAGTCTATTTCCCGCAAACCTCACAGTACTCGCTTGATTTTACCATTCCTGGGACTCAAATAGCGCTTAGTTATCCAAGCAACGCATCGGGTTGCCATTTATAAGGCATTGCACCAGGTTATGCCGCTTCGATCGCTAGGTAAATTGTTGACTTAAGGTTACAGGATTGTGGACGGTAATCTTTTTTTTGTGGATGGAGATCATTTTTTCTTGCCGCAGATCTCCCAACAACCGAGTAACGGTAACGCGGGTGGAACCTATAGCTTCTGCGATCGCCTGGTGAGAAAGTTTCAAGTCGATCGTAATCCCTTCAGGGCCTGAAACGCCAAAATCTCGGCAGAGAATCAGCAGAAAACTGACCAGCCGCGATCCCATATCTCTATGGGCCAGGGTTTCGATCATCATCTCAGTTTGTAAGATCCGTGAGGAAAGACCCCGCAACATCAACATTGCTAACTCAGGATTTTCATTCAGCGCTTGTTCTACCTGATCGATCGGTGCTGAAAGCAGTTCCACTGGGGTGAAGGCAACCGCATGGTAAAAGCGATCGGAGCGATTCCCTGTAATCAGCGATAATACCCCAAAAACACTATTTTCTCGCAATAGAGCTACGGTAATCTCTTCTCCTGCTTCATAAACTCTAGAAAGTTTCACTGCACCTTTAAGCAGGAAGTACACCCGTTCAGCCGGATCTCCTGGGAAAAAGATGGTTTTTCCCCTTTCAAACGTTTCTACAACTGGTGGAAACGCCCCGCTGCCCATTTGACGAAATACAATTGCTAGCGGTCTATCTTGTATAACGACCATATTCCTTGCCCTCACAGAGACCCAAAAGATTTTGCAAAATTTTGGAATAAAGTTTGACATTCTCCGTGCAGTCATGCTGGCAATTTTTGATTTCACCAGCCAACCCTGCCATCAGTTTCCCTTCAGCTAGAGGTTACTTTTTCTGCACTTTCATTTTCCGTATGCCTTACGGTACAAATTTTTACCATCTGGAGTTCCTTAAGGCTATAGATTGCCCTACTCTCTGCACGGGAGGAAAGCCGCGCCATTAAACGTACTCGACAGTAAGAGCAAGCTGCTAGCTTTCGCTTTATGGTCAAATCAACCTCTCTGGCTACCCGCTCTCGGTCTTTCCTCAAAGCAGTATAGTCTTGATTCAGCTTATACCGGGATAAATCTTGCTTGTTTATCCAGAACTGAAGTACTTTATTTCTAAAAAACCCAAAGTTTTCGATAGCTCTGTCAATCGCTCGGAACGGCTCAGTTTTTCTGTTTAGTTTTGTTTGTCTCAGTAGCATTGCATCTATAAAATTTCTGTGTACTATAGCACATAATTATTACCTAAATGAGGAAAGATACATTTTATATAGCTATAAATAAATTTACCGATAAATGCCCAATAACTTTTCTAGACAATAATGTATAATTAGATACAGAATTTTGTAAAGTGGATACAGCATGGTGCGAGAGATCGCCAACAGAACAAACCATAACAGCCGTCGTTACTTGCCGCACTGACTCCGATATAATGAACCACTATGCTGAATTTAACCGGAAAAAACGCGCTTGTAACTGGCATTGCCAACAACCGCTCGATCGCTTGGGGCATTGCCCAACAACTCCATAAAGCTGGTGCTAATCTTGGCATCACCTACCTGCCCGACGAAAAAGGTCGTATGGAGAAGAAAGTTGCAGAACTGGTAGAACCGCTCAATCCCAGCTTGTTTTTGCCCTGCAACGTTCAAGATGAAGCCCAGATTCAAACAGCCTTTGACGCTATCCGCGACAAGTGGGGCAGGCTGGACATCCTGATCCATTGCCTCGCTTTTGCCAACAAAGATGATTTATCAGGAGATTTTAGCAAAACATCCCGGCAGGGCTTTTCCCTGGCTCTGGATGTGAGCGCTTACTCGCTGATCCAACTCAGTGGGGCAGCTAAACCCTTAATGACAGAGGGCGGTAGCATAGTCACCCTAACATACTTGGGCGGTGTGCGAGTAGTTCCTAACTATAATGTGATGGGGATCGCTAAAGCTGCTCTAGAAATGAATGTTCGTTACCTAGCATCCGAACTCGGCCCCCAGAATATCAGGGTAAATGGCATCTCTGCTGGCCCAATCCGCACTCTGGCTTCTTCTGCGGTAGGTGGGATTCTGGATATGATCCACCACGTTGAGAAAGTAGCACCGCTGCGACGCACGGTTACTCAAGTGGAAGTGGGCAATACAGCTGCCTTCCTATGCAGTGACTTGGCTAGCGGCATTACGGGCCAGATCCTGTATGTTGATGCAGGTTACGAAATAATGGGAATGTAGTAAATCGGGGGCGGGCAGGATGACTTGCCCACGATTGAGAAAATAAAATGAAGATTTTATGCAGATAACCGATCGCCAAGTTTCACCTTCCCAACACCCAGAGCAAATTTTAACTGTTCGCACTGCTTCGGTAAGACGGATTACCGGAGAAACTGATGTGCAAGTATCTGTTAACCTTGACGGTACAGGTGCTTGTACTGCTAAGACGGGAATACCGTTTTTAGACCATATGCTCCACCAAATTGCCTCGCACGGTTTGATAGATTTGGAAGTGCAGGCAACGGGCGATATAGAAATTGACGATCACCACACTAATGAAGATGTGGGGATAACTTTGGGGCAAGCTTTGGGGAAGGCGCTGGGCGATCGCAAAGGCATTGTTCGTTTCGGTAATTTTCTAGCGCCTCTGGACGAAGCTTTGATCCAGGTGGCGTTAGACTTTTCCGGACGCCCACATTTGAGTTATGGTTTGGAGATTCCGACCCAGCGCGTCGGTACTTACGATACTCAGCTAGTGCGAGAATTCTTTGTGGCGTTAGTGAATCACTCTCAGATGACGCTGCATATTCGGCAATTGGATGGAATTAATTCCCATCATATTATTGAAGCAACTTTTAAGGCATTTGCTAGGGCGATGAGGATGGCAGTGGAAATCGATCCTCGTCGTGCTGGTGCAATACCCAGTTCTAAGGGTATTTTGTAGGATTGAGTGAACTACCTACACTAACTCGAAGCGAGTATAGTGTAGGCTTCTGACATCGCAGGGGAATGCCTTAGAACGGACTTGCGCCCCATCTTTGGTCTTACTTCCCCTCC
>NZ_JACJPW010000117.1 GCF_014696265.1 Aerosakkonema funiforme FACHB-1375
ATTGATAGAATAATTGCAGTTGCCCTCCATTTGATCGATCCTCAACATTTAAGAAATTGGTTCACTCGTTGCTGTTACTGTACCTCATAACAGCGGGAACCGCTGTACTAATCTTCGCCTTCTCACAAACGAGATTTTTGGACAATAGCTCAGATTTATCCTCATCTTTAAGGATAAGTGGGGCAATTTGGCTCTTCCGTACTTAGTGTGCCAAATTATTAGTTTTCTGTTTCCATATACTGTAGTTGGCTAGATTTCAAGGCGATCGCACTTATACTGTAATGTCATAAGGCAAACTTTGGATGGAAATAATCTCAAAGCCTTATGGGACAAAAGCTTTAGGATAAAATTTAAGTTAAATTAGCACACTAAGTACGGAAGAGCCCCATTTTGTTACTAGCATAGGGGCTATGGCAAAACCTGGCTTTAAACTGCGGCAGAATCAAACTTTAAATTACAATTATTTCCATAACTACGGGAGAGCCACATTTTTGTAGGGACACGACATCATTAAAACTTGGATGAGCGAGATGATATGATGATGCCGCATCCCTACAACATAATAGACCGGGGAAGAACCCTACACCTTAAACTTATCCACGATCCTTCTCATCGCTTCTTCGACATTTTCGCGACTGTTAAATGCGGATATGCGGAAGTACCCTTCCCCAGCAGCGCCAAAACCGGAACCGGGTGTTCCTACCACGTTGACGGTATGCAGCAATTTATCGAAGAAATCCCAACTGGATAAACCGCTGGGGGTTTTCACCCAGACGTAAGGTGCATTGACGCCACCGTACACCGATAAACCGGCATCGGTCAGTTTTTCCCGAATAATTTTGGCATTTTCCATATAAAAGTTGACAAGCGCTTTGACTTGTGCATCTCCTTCCGGGGAATAAACTGCCTCAGCAGCGCGTTGCACAATGTAGGAAACTCCATTGAACTTGGTGGATTGGCGGCGGTTCCACAATTTCCACAGTTCTACGTCGGAACCGTCTGCTGCTTTTGCTGTCAGGTTTTTAGGTACTACGGTAAAGGCGCAGCGAGTACCGGTGAAACCTGCGGTTTTGGAGAAGGAACGAAATTCGATCGCACACTGCCGCGCCCCTTCAATCTCGTAGATAGAATGAGGAATATCCGCATCGGTGATAAACGCTTCGTAAGCAGCATCGAAGAAAATAATCGAATTATTCGCCAGTGCGTAATCTACCCACGCTTTGAGGTGTTCTTTACTGGCAACCGCTCCCGTGGGATTATTGGGAAAGCACAAATAAATCAAATCGACTTTTTCGGTGGGAAGCGAGGCGGTGAAGTTGTTTTCTGCGGTAATAGGTAGATAAACTAAACCCTCAAATTCTCCTTTATCGTTGGCAACACCAGTATGTCCCGCCATCACGTTGGTATCCACGTACACCGGATAAACCGGATCGGTAACTGCGATCGTATTATCGTTGCCGAAAATATCCAGAATGTTACCCGTGTCGCATTTGGAACCGTCGGAGATGAAGATTTCCGAGGCGTCAACTTCGCATCCCAGCGCTTGGAAATCTCTGGCAGCAATTTTCTCCCGTAACCAAGAATAACCCTGCTCTGGGCCATAGCCTTTGAACGTGCTGCGATCGCCCATTTCTGCCACCGCATCAATCATCGCCGTGCGGCAAGCTTCCGGCAGCGGTTCCGTCACGTCGCCAATGCCCAATCGAATTATCTTAGCATCCGGATTTGCCTCTGCAAAGGCATTCACCCGCCTTGCAATTTCCGGAAATAGGTAACCTGCTTTGAGTTTGAGGTAGTTGTCGTTAACAGTTGCCATGTTGAATCGCTACAAACGCCGTGAACTGACCGCACTTACCCTTTGGGTAAATGTAGGCTTCTGGCACATTTTAAAGCTTCTTTGAACTTGCTTGGCAGGAATGTAACTTTTTATCGCCGGATTTTTGAGGAAGTTGTGATATATGATTTGGCGAGCGAAAGCGGGTCGCTGGGTATCCTCAATAATATCATGTGTTTAATTAAATATTGTCAACCAATTGAATAAATACAAAAAAATAAAAATTATATTTTTTTTGAAAATAACTTAAGCCGTCGGCAATAAAATCAATCTTCCTACATTTCATACATTTCCTACTTGACGGCTGAGGTAGAGAAATGCTGGAATTACGGAAGACATTAAATTAAGTAGATGAATTTAATGGTATTTTATAAAAGTAAAACTCTTAGAGCCAATTTGGCAGCAGTAGAGTTCTGTAGTAGGGAGTACATCAAAAAATGCCTAAAGTAGTATCAATTCACTCATACCGGGGCGGAACCGGGAAGTCAAACACAACAGCAAACCTTTCCACGAGTGTGGCGCTGCAAGGTCAGCGAGTCGCTGTGGTTGACACCGACATCCAATCTCCCGGAATTCACAATCTTTTCGGTCTAGATCCCGAAAGAATGGACAAAACCCTCAATAACTTTCTGTGGGGTCAAGCTCCCATTGAAGATGCTGCTTATGATGTTGGTGGCAACGTCGGCGTACAAGGCGATGGCAAACTTTTTCTAATTCCCGCCAGCATCAGACCAGACGACATATCTAGGATTCTCAGTGAAGGATATGACGTAAAATTGCTGCACGAGGGATTTCGCAAACTCGTTAAAGGTCTCAATCTAGACTACTTGTTCATCGATACCCACCCAGGTTTGTCTAAAGAAACCTTTCTGTCGATCGCCATCTCCCACGTCTTAATTTTGATTTTACGTCCCGACAAACAAGACTACCAAGGTACGGCGGTGACGGTGGATGTAGCAAAGCAGTTAAAAGTTCGCAAAATGCTGCTAGTGGTGAACAAAGCATTGAGCAGTATGAATTTCGATGCTTTGAAGCAAAAAGTAGAGGACACTTACGGCACTACAGTAGCCGGCATCTTCCCCTTATCGGAAGATATGGTACAACTGGCCAGCGAAGGAGTTTTCTGCGTGAAGTACCCAGATCATCGCGTCAGTCAGGAGTTTCGCAAAGTAGCTCTACAGGTGATGGCCTAAACGATCGATCGCAGCTCCCCAAAGGAACTTGCTCTTTGCACTACCCTACCCTAAGAGTATCAAGAAAATGGCTGAAAAACATGATTTGAAGTCACTAGCCAGTGCAATTCAGTCCTTTGCTTCCTCATCTCCATTTCTTTCGTATCTCACGGAGTTATATGAAAAATATGAATCCGTAAATGAGGGCACTGTCGCCAACTACATTCCGGAGTTGGGGAAAGCCTTACCGGAATGGTTTGGCATCTGCGTAGCGACGGTGAACGGTCAGGTGTTTGAAGTGGGGAATTGCAACCAACTGTTCACGATGGAGTCGATCTCGAAACCATTCGTCTACGGACTGGCACTGGAGGATTACGGTCGGGAATATATCAACAGTAAAGTCAGCGTCAAGCCGATCGAAGAAACCCTCAACAGCATTGCCTTGGATGAGAAAAGCAAGCGCCCCTATAACCCGATCGTCAATGCAGGGGCGATAGCCACCACCGATCTAATCAAGGGCAATGGAGTAGGCGCACGTCTTAAACGCATTCTGGATATGTTTGAGCGTTATACCGGACGAAAGCACGATATTTATATGCCAGCTTTCGTCTCCGATAAAGCATATGGGAATCGGCATCGGGCGATCGCTTATCTTATGCTCAACTTTGGCATAATCAGCGAAAAAATAGACGAAACCCTCGACCTCTATTTTCACCAAAGTGCCATCCAAGTCAATGCCCACGATCTCGGAGTTATGGCAGCTACCCTCGCCAATGGGGGCGTCAATCCCATTACGGGAGAACGCGCCATTGATGAGCGCTACGTCCAAGATGTAGTTAGCGTCATGCAAACCTGTGGAATGTACGACTCAGCGGTCGAGTGGGCTTACCGGGTGGGAATGCCTGCCGTCAGTGGGATTAGCGGTGGTATTAGTGCGGTTGTACCGGGAAAACTCGGCTTGGGAGTCTTCTCGCCGCCTGTGGATGAGGGAGGCAATAGCATCAGAGGCATGAAGGTTTGCGAAGATATTTCCAAAGATTTTGGTTTGCATATATTCAATGTCGCCCAACCAAAACACAATCTGAAAGACTTAATTGAAAGTGGGGAATCAGTTGATGATTGGTAGTCAATAGCAGCAGTCAATCCAGAAAAAGTTTGGCTCTGATTTGCTTAGTATTCCATTTGAGCAGAAGAGGGCAGGGAAAAGAGAAATAAAAATGTTCTTAATTTGAACATTTGGATAAAACTCCCAAACATCCCTATATGACCAGTTAGAAGCGTGGAGGTGAGTCAAGGTTTCGCTCGTCATTAGACATTTCCTCCAAAAGAATCTCAAAGGGCAGGCAGGATGCCTACCCCACAAGAATTTTTCGAGATGTCTATTAAAGCATAGGACGATGGCGACAACTCCCTCCCCAGTATTCAAAACATCATTTTTCCGAACGAAAAAGTGTTATGCCTCTGTCTTTTAGCACACTGAAATAAGATTTTTGTTTCAAGCAGTATATCATCAGGTGTATTTATCGATCCGAAAAGTTTTTAACTAAGCTTTACTCCAGCCTAGTTGAAAAATTTTGGCATAAGTGCTGGCTCACAAAAATATCAGGTTATTATAGCTTTCAGCTATTTGAAGCCGGTGATTTTTCGCGATCGGGTCTTATGCAGAGGATCTAAATTTAGGGTGAATTCAGCAATTAGCCCTACTAGATATAGGTTTTTTAAACTGGCTGTATAAGTCCCTGAAGTTTACAGGGGTTTTCAAATAGACATCTCCTCCAAAAGAATTTCTCTCGGCAGGCAAGATACCTACCCCACAAAAATTTTTGGAGAGGTCTAATGAGTAAGTCAGTCCCAATCCACAGGTTGCGGGCAATGCACCCCTACAGAAAACTGTGGCCAAATCATCTGAAAATAGCTGTAAATATTTAAAACGATGAATTTGGTATGCGTTCGTAAAATACCCTAACCCAAGAGTACAAAGAACATGGCTGAAAAACACGATTTGAAGTCGCTAGCAAGTTCAATCCAATCTTTTGCTTCCTTATCTCCTTTCCTATCCTATCTTACGGAATTGCACGAAAAGTATCAAAACCTCAATGAGGGTGCAATCTCCGATCGCATCCCGGAATTGGCAAATGCCTTACCGGAGTCGTTTGGTATCTGCGTGGTGACAGCAAACGGTCAGGTATTTGAGGTGGGCGATTGCAAGCAATTGTTCGCGATGCACTCAATTTCCAAGCCATTTGTGTACGGATTGGCACTGGAGGATTGCGATCGCGAGTATGTCAGCAGTAAGGTGAGCGTCAAGCAAGCGGGAGAAACTATCAACTCCATCGTCCTAGATAACAAAAACAAGCGCCCCTACAATCCGATCGTCAATGCAGGAGCGATCGCCACCACCGATATGATTAAGGGTAATGGCATCAACGAACGCCTCAAACGTATCCTGGATATATTTGAGCGTTACACCGGACGAAAGCACTCTGTTGACACTGCAACCTTTTTCTCCGAGAAAGGGATTGGAAATCGCGATCGAGCGATCGCTTACCTTATGCTCAACTTTGGCATTGTCAGCGACAAAATTGAGGAAACCCTTGACTTGTACTTTCAGCAATGTTCGATTTTGGTCAACGCACGCGATTTGGCGGTAATGTCAGCTACCCTTGCTAATGGCGGTGTCAATCCAATTACCGGACAACGCGCTCTTGATGAACGCTACGTCCAAGATGTGGTTACCGTCATGCACACTTGCGGGATGTATGACGCCTCTGGAGAGTGGGCTTACCGGGTGGGGATGCCTGCCGTAAGTGGAGTTAGCGGCGGTACGATCGCCCTTGCGCCAGGAAAACTCGGTTTGGGAGTATTTTCGCCACTTGTGGATGAAGAAAACAATAGCGTCAGAGGTATAAAAGTTTGCAAAGACCTGGCCAAAGATTTTGGCTTACATTTATTTAATGTGACCAAACCAGAGCGCGATTTAAAAGCTTGGATTGAAGGTGGCGACTCAGTTGAGGGTTGGTAATCTGGAATGATGCTGGGCTTTTAGGTAAGCCCAGATATCATCTCAAATCGGTTTGCATTCAGAGCTTCTGGCTGACAAACAGCCTTTAATTGATTTGCAGTTTTCAGCCAGAGTATAACGTAACACAAGTATAATAGCTTATAAAATTTCGCATCAGCAAGTTTTCTTATGTCGAGCAAATCCTTCAAATCGCCAATTTCCCAAGTCCTTGGAAAAATTCCGCTCCGCATAGTTATGATTGTCCCGTTTGTCCTACAAATTACCGCTGCGGTGGGAATAGTAGGATATGTATCTTTTCAAAACGGTCAGAAAGCAGTCAAAGACCTAGCCAATAAATTAATGGATGAAACTACCGGTCGCATCGAACAAAATTTGCATACCTACCTGGAAATTCCGCATCGCGTTAACAAAATCAAATTAGATGCGCTCGAATCAAAAGTGTTAAATATGGACAATTTATCAGCTTGGGAAAACTTTCTTTGGCGGCTAGTGCAATTATATCCAGAAGTAAACGTTTCAACAGTTGCTAATAAAGATGGCAGAATAAGAGCGGGAGATCGTCTAGAGGATGGTACTGTGCTGATGCCCGTATTAGACGATTTTACTGACTATAGTCTCCAGATTTACAATACCAACGAAAAAGGCGAGCGTACCACAGTCGCAAAAGTCATACCTAACGATATTTCTGGGCCAGAAAGACGATATTGGTACACACGTCAAGTGTGGTACAGAGATGCAATTAAAGCAGATAAAGCAACTTGGGGCTCAATTACTGTCTCATTGGTGGAACCGAGTTTGCTAATTACTGCCCTCGAAACTATACACGATCGATTGGGAAATACGCAAGGAATCATGCTCACTTCCTTGCGCTTGAATAGTACAGGTAAATTTTTAAGAAGCCTAAAGATTGGTAAAACCGGACAAGCTTTTATTATGGACGATCTAGGAAGATTAGTAGCAACTTCTACTGATGAAATTCCATTTCGGATCGACGAAAATGGTAAAAAGCAAATGTTCAAAGCTACAGATAGTAGCGAGCGAGTCACCAAAGCCACATCTGCATATTTAGCAAGCCATCCGGAAATCTTCAACAATTTTCAAAGTTCCGAGCCGATCGATTTTAAAATAGACGGCCAACCGCAATTTTTAAGGCTCTTACCGTTCCGGGACGAGAAAGGGCTCAATTGGCTAGTGGCAGTTGTAATTCCAGAATCAGACTTTATGGAACAAATTAATGCCAATAACCGCAATACCATTCTCCTATGTATTGCTGCTTTAGTTATAGCGATCGTTTTCGGCATTTTTACCTCTCGTTGGATCAGCCAACCTATTCTCAAATTGAGTCAAGCAGCACAAGCTATTGCGGAGGGAAACCTCCATCAAAATGTGGAGGTAAAAGGGCTAAAAGAAGTTAGTGTTTTGGAAATATCGTTTAACAGTATGGCCGAGCAGTTACTGGACTCATTTGCCAGTTTAGAAGCGAAAAACGAAGCCCTGCGAATTGCCGAAGAAAATTATCGCAGTATCTTTGAAAATGCCTTAGAGGGAATTTTTCAGGCTACCAAAGAGGGCAGTTACATGAGCATAAATCCCGCAATGGCACGCATTTACGGTTACGATTCGTCCGCCGAGATGTTGGCGGCAGTCACCGATATTAGCGCTCAACTTTATGTTGATAGCAGCAGCCTAGATGAGTTCTACCGTCAGATGGAAGAAAAAGGTAATGTGCAAAAATTTGAGTATAGAGCTTATCGCAAAGATGGCAAAATTATTTGGGTGCAGGAAGATGCTAGGGCTGTACGCGATACTAACGGAAATGTACTGTACTATGAAGGTCTAATCCAAGACATTACAGAACGCAAGCGCCGAGAAGAAGAACTCAAGCGCCAGTTGCAAGAACTTCGCATTGAAATCGACCAACAAAAGCGTCAACAGGAAGTTGCGGCGATTACCCAAAGCGATTACTTCCAAGAAATACAGGCAGAAGCGAGCGACATTGAGTTAGATGAATTTTGGAATTAGTCAGCGGGTAACCACTCTCCCGATCGGACGTCGGTACCCTCACCGACGCCCACAGCCAATTTTATCTGACAATAGCCTTGAGGATTTGCCCATACAGATGGCCCAAGGCAAAAGAGGGGAAAGTGACCTGCTTTGAGCAGCCAACTTACCGGAAAAATGGCAGTATAGTTTGGGTGGAAGAAAATGCCGCGCCGTTTGCGATCGCAGTGGCAACGTACTTTATAATGAAGTTTTTATCTGGGGGATTGCAAAACACCAGCAGCACAAAGAAGACTTCCAGAGCAGATTGCACGAGTTTAGGATTAAGATCGATCGGAAACTCATCCATACGCATTGGTTTGGCATTATCCGCAAAACGTTCTGATTAGCTAACAAAAATTTGTCAAAAAATATTACAAAAATTCGAGTTTTAACTTGCTCGTTTGTCAGAAACTGAAGTGAGAGGTAAAAAAAGAAATGTTAAAAATTAAGCAATTTAGCATCAAATCAAAACTAATGGTCATGCTGCTGACAGCCAGCTTGGGATCGATCGCAATAGTTAACTACCTGGCTTGGAACAAAGCTAAAGAAACCCTCCAGGAAACTATTTTCACCCATCTCACCAGCGTGCGTGCCACCAAACGGGAGCATATTGAAAATTATTTTAAAAACATCCAGAATCACCTAGAGACGCTTTGCGAAGACCGAATGGTTGTCGCGGCGATGGTAGAGTTCAACAAAGGTTTCAAAAAACTCAACGACGAGTATGTAGAAAGAAATTTAAATGCAGAGATAGAAAGATATTATCAAACCGAGTTTTTTCCTAGACTTTCCAAAACCATTGAAGGGGTGCCTAATTATGAAACCTACGCTCCCACAAGCCAAGCGGCTCAATATCTTCAGTATCACTACATTGCTAAAAACCCCAACCCGATCGGCCAAAAAGACGAATTAGTTGATGCCAAAGACGGGAGCGAGTACAGCAAATACCATGAAAAGTACCACAGTATTTTTCGCAATATCACTAAAAAATTCGGCTACTACAATTTTTTCTTAATCGATTTCAAGACAGGGGATATCGTTTACACCGTTTATAAAGAAACAGATTTTGCTACCAACTTGAACGAGGGGCCCTATCGGCAGACCAACCTGGCACAAGCTGTTGCCAAAGTGCGAGAAAACCCAGAGCGCGGGGCAATCCAGATGGTCGATTTCAGTCCCTATCGTCCCTCCTATGGAAAACCGGCGGCATTCATCGCCGGCCCGATTTATAACGGCCCTCACGTCATCGGCATTTTAGCTGTGCAACTGCCGATCGATGAGATCGATAACGTCTTGACTGGGAACGGAAACTGGGTCAGAGAGGGACTGGGAAACACAGGGCAAACTTACTTGATCGGCGGAGATTTGCTCATGCGTTCCAACGCCCGCTATCTGTTGGAAGACCCGGAAGGATATAAAAAAGTATTGCGAGCCAGCGGTACGGCAGAAAGCACCATCAATTCGATCGCCCAACAAAACACCTCAATTCTTTTGCAGAGGATAGACACCGAAGCGACGCGAGCGGCATTAGGAGGCAAGGAAGGCATCAAAGTCGTCGATAACTATCGTGGCGTACCTGTTCTGAGCTCGTACTCACCCGTGAAAATCGACGGAGTTCACTGGGCGATTTTGGCAGAGATGACTCTTCACGAAGCTTATGAGTCCGTGTCTGCCCTGCAAAACTTCCTCCTCATAGGGAGTGTGATAGTTATTCTTGTGATGACCTACTTGGCAAACCTTGCTGCTATTAATTTTGTCAAGCCGATCGACACGATCGTCAAAAGCACACGCCCAAACGATCCAGATAATGCAGAGTCTGATAAGTATGTCAACGCTAAAGACGAATTTGACGAAATCGGGCAAATTGTCAGCGAAATGCGCCAGACCATTCACCAAAATAAAGAATTGCTAGAAGAGAAAAACCGCGAGAATGAAGAACTGCTGTTGAATATGATGCCCAGCTCGATGGCAGAGCGGCTGAAAAAAGGCGAAACTCTAATTGCTGAGAGCTTCCCGCAGGTAACAGTATTGTTTGCCAGCATCAATGGCTTCGGCGAAGTGGTTGCACAGAGAGAAGTGCAGCAAAATGCGGCGATCCTTAACGATTTGATCGATATGTTTGACCAAGAAGCCGAAAAATACGACGTGGAGAAGTTTGCCGCCATTGGGGAACGCTACATAGCTGTATGTGGGCTGACAAAGCCACATTTGGATCAAGCTAAGCGGATGGTAGATTTTGCCCAAGCAATGTTAGAAGTTCTCAAACAAGCTAACAACAAACACAGAACCCAACTGAGCCTCCGCATTGGCATTCACACAGGTGAGGTCATGGCAGGGATTATCGGAAACAAAAAGTTTGCCTACAATATTTGGGGCGAAACGGTGAATATTGCCAGAATCCTAAACGTTCAAGCCGAACTGCATACAATTACCATCAGTAAGGACGTATACGAGCGGGTGCGCGACTTATATCGTTTTGAAAAAGGTAAAGATGTTCAGTTGGAAACTACAGGCAAAATCGGTACTTGGGTGCTGAGGAAGAAATGGTTGACGGGATTGATGGCAGACCTCATGTTCGATGAGGAGGAAGACCCTCTCAATAGCGACGACGATCGGGATTTGAAAGACGATCGCGATGTCAAGAAAGCTCCAGAAGCAAAGGAAAACAATGCTTTGGCGGCGCTGGGGCTCCAATCCCCCATCTCTTTCGACGATTTCGACGATTTAGATGCCAAAGACACTCCTCAAACCAAAGACGCCCCACAAACCAAGGAAAAGAACAACCAAATTGTGCCGGGACTGCAATCCCTATTACCGTTAGACGATCTCGACGAGCGAGACCCCTTTAACGACAATGCCTAAAGCGCAGATCTTTCTTGTATTGGGATATGGGCTGAGAAAGCGGGTTTCTTTGATGAGGAAAGCCGAAATTTCGTTGTCGCATCCCCAAGCAAACCGATTGCTGGGATTATAGCAACCGCTTTCCTCAGTTAAGAGGTTCTTAATTCCACCAAACCCTTGATTCGACGCCCTTATTCCCCTAAATCCTTTTTTTCTTTTAACTTTTGACTTTTGACTTTTGACTTTTGACTTTCTAGCCCCTAGCTATACATAAAAACGGAGGATTGACAGTGTGACAAACGAATCTTTGTGGATCTGGGGATTGGTTCTGATTATTACATTCCCGTTAGCGAATATTGGATTGGCAGAGGGCGTCCAACGTCTGCAAAGGCGAAGGAATCCCCTATCGGGCTTTTTGGACAACACGCGCAAACTCGTGTTGCCCACTTTGGCGGTTTTGTTGGTAATGCGGCTGTTTCTGGGGTTTGAAGATACCGATTTATCATTACAAATTGTTCAGACAGTTTATTGGACTGCCGCAATGGTGAGCTGTCTGTCCCTAATCAATGCGGTGCTTACTCCCAAACCGAAGACAAATGATTGGCAAATCTATGTGCCGGGTTTGTTTTATCAGGTAGCGCGTATGCTGGTGATTTTAGTCATCATCGGCTATATTCTCGCTGCGGTATGGCAAGTCGATTTATCTAAAGTAGCTGAGGCATTGGGGATCGGTTCCCTCGTGATTGCACTCGCACTACAGGACACACTTAGCAACCTTGTATCCGGGTTCCTGCTGCTGTTTGAATCACCGTTCAAACTGGGCGATTGGATTCGCGTGGGCGAACTAGAGGGTGAGGTGATCGAACTCAACTGGCGAGCTGTGCGCCTCAAAACAAGGGAAAGGGATGTGGTAATTATCCCCAACGGAGTTTTGGGAGGAGAAACTATCTACAACTACACTTTGCTCGATCCCGTTCACGTAGAAACAATTGAAATCAGCTTTCCTCACTCGACTCCGCCTAACTTGGTTAAGCGCGTGTTAAACGATGTCGCCCTCACTACAAAAGGTGTATTAACTAATCCAGCGCCGGAAGTCCTCACCAAGTCTTACGGCGAGTACATGATTTCATACGAAGTGAGGATTTATATCCGAAAATTCACCGACCTCTACCAGATTCGCAATGACTTCGTAACCCGGATTTATTATGCTGCCAAGCGCTATAAGTTAGGTGTTGCTTTGCCAGTTGCGATCGAGTTTGACAAACTTGACATTAGCCATCTTCAAAAAAGCTATAGCAGCAAAGAAATTGCCGAATTCTTGCGAACTCTTCCTTATTTCTTCTCCATCAACCCTGAAGAAATCGACAAACTCGCTCAAACATCTAAGTGGGAAGAATACGGATTGGACGAAGAGGTGATTGTAGAGGGGCAAATCGTTGGCGGTCTCTACATCATCCGAGAGGGAACCGTTAAGGTTGCAGTCCAAGACATCGACAATCGAGAACACATCATTGCCAAGTTGTCCAAGGGTGAGATTTTTGGGGATACAGTAATTGTGTCAGGGGAAACAAGCCCTGTATCGGTAACTGCTACCGACGATCTCACGGTAATTATTATCGATCGCGACTCGGTAATGCAGCTGATCGATCGATATCCTAAGTTTGCCCTGGAAATCAACCAATTCATTGAAGAACGTAAGAAAGCTTTGATTGCGATCAAAGGAACAGAAGACAGCTCGAACAAAAATACAGCACGTAATGGCTATCTCAGCAGTCGCCGCCTTATCGGCAGCTGATATATTTTTGTTTGATGAAATCTATTTAAAAGCAATGGGTTACGATAGTTTTATCGAGCCAAAAGTTGCTCTTTGAACAAATCGCAATTAGGTTTAGCTGCTATGATGACACGTGCAAAAAATGTCCTTGGAGGAGAGCTTTTGACTTGCTGTACTTCTCCCATGACCGGCTTTTATCGAGATGGAAAATGTTACACCGGAGCTGGGGATATTGGGGCTCATATAGTCTGCGCCCAAGTTACCGAAGAGTTTCTTGCCTTTACCAAATCAAAGGGCAACGATTTGAGTACGCCTGTACCGGCGTTTGATTTTCCCGGCTTAAAACCAGGCGATCGCTGGTGTTTGTGCGCCGCTAGATGGAAAGAAGCACTCGATGCCGGTGTTGCACCACCCGTAATTTTGTCAGCAACCCACGCTTTGGCGGTGGAATACGTTTCCTTAGATGAACTGAAAAAACACTCTCTCGATGTTGCT
This sequence comes from Aerosakkonema funiforme FACHB-1375, assembly GCF_014696265.1. Lineage (GTDB taxonomy): Bacteria > Cyanobacteriota > Cyanobacteriia > Cyanobacteriales > Aerosakkonemataceae > Aerosakkonema > Aerosakkonema funiforme_A. The sequence continues at coordinate 13,182 of NZ_JACJPW010000117.1, forward strand.
TAAAAATCCTGGGAATGCTTCAACTTTTCGTAGCTAAGAATACGAATAGTTTACTTTTTACTGACTAGCTGGGATCGAAAATAAAGACGATACAATTCGCAACTAGGTTTGGCATAATTTCCATCGAGTTGTACCAATCTCATGCTTTCTAATTTATAGGCTGCGATCGCTTCCAATGCGACGCCGCCATCAGCATTCACAACCTGTTGCAAAGCGGATATTAATTGGGGTTCATCTCGCAGCACCGCCAAAAGGCCGCGCAAATGGTGGCTGTAAATGCCAGATGATGTAGGAGCTGCTTGCAATAAGTTCTTGAACGAAATTTCTTTTCGACACAGATGATAAAAGGCGACGTTAACTAAATAAGGATGTCCTCCCACCATTGACATCAGTTGCTCGATTTCTTTAACATCACTCCAATTCACTCCATATCGCCTTGCCAAATCTTGCACTTGTTCCAAGTTAAACTGGGGCAGCTTAATCGATAAACCCACGTTAAAAGGAGATTGCGATAGCTTCAAGGGAATATAGATTTCTGTGGAGTGAACTACGACTAGCCGCAGTTTTTCCCAAGCTTCAACTGATTGTGCCTGTTCGTGCCAAAATCGCAACATCGGCAGAAAATCTTGTGCAATTTGGGGATGCTCGAAAATCCGATTGACTTCATTAAAAGCCAAGACGATCGGGCAATCAATTTGCGGCAGCAGATACCCTTCAAAATAGATTTTGCAGCTGACTTTGCTGCCCATATCCTCATCCCAATATTCATCTAACATGGGGTTAAGGCCCAACTGCCTGGTGGCATTGGCACATATCCAACGCAATAAGCGATCGAGCGAGCTTAAAACTGCTTGGTCTGCTTCCTGAAAATCCAAGTAGACAGTTTTGTATTCCAAATTGTTCGCATGAGCGAGAATCCGCGTCAGAAGCGAGCTTTTTCCCATCTTCTTGGGTGCTTTGATCCGGATCACGCATCCCGGTTGTGTAATTTCAGCATAGGAGAGTTCTTCAATCGGGGGGCGATTGATGTACAAAGCTGAATTTAAAGGTACAGGACTGCTGGGAAATACCAGCTCGGTCTGTATAACTGAGCTAGATAATGTATTTGTCGATACAGTATCTGTTCGCAATTCCGGCGCGGTTAGCGTTTGCGATTGAGCTAGATGTTTGTGCCCATACTGGTTGAGAACTATATAAAGATTTTTTTTGGTTACCCGTTCGCCCAGTACCTCTGAAAGGTCATGCCACAACTGGGAACCTATTTCCTTAATGTGAGCGCTACCGTAAGCTGCCTGTCTGGCCATCTCGCTATAAGTTTGCTGGCTCCACGACTGACGCAAGACCAAGCGCTCTAAGGGATTGAGCTGCCTGCCCAGCAGATTTTGTTCGACCACTTGCAAAAGCTCTTCAATGCTCATGTTTTTAGCAAAAGAAATTTAGAGGGACATTGCGGACGATTACTTTCATACTTAGAATACCACTTTTCCTACTTTTCCTACCTTTTTCAGCAATAATTTTCCGCCATGTAACTCTTGAAAGCTAGGGTTCTTTATGATATAAACCTGACCTACTTCTGGTGGAAGCGGTTTACAGACAAACATATTTTTCCATAGATTCATACCCGGAACTTGTGAGCATGATGAATTAGTGTGTCTGTTTCTACATCCTCACTGAGGATATTTAGCTCTAAGCTGCGAGAAAGTGCGATCGTAATCCGTACAATTTCGGAACTTTCGGAATTGATTTAATCGGGAAACACGTAACCTCAGTGATTGAGGAAAGCCTATTAGCGACCCACAAGCAGAAAGTTTCCAGTCAGAACAATAATTGCCAAAGTTTTTTCAGGGTGATATACCGCCCGAAGAGTCTGTGGCAGTGAAATGCAAAGCCCAAACAAATAGAGCTCTAGCCATTTTAGAAATTGCCATAACCCCGTCACCCAATTTTGGATTTTGGATGAGAGGATTTTGGATTGTCTGGGCCTTGAAAAGACGGAGTTTGAAATTCCGAATTTTTTTTGATGATTACCCTTGAAATGGGAGACTTGAAATCATTTTTTTCCATCAAACGCAGTAGGATAATCAATGCAGGAATGCTAGGGACTGTTATCAATCCACCCCACCAATCCCAAATGGTGTTTTTTAATTTTTGTTCCCCGTTCATACATATGAAGAACTGAATCAAATGAATTGCCAAGATTGAGATTTATATTACGTCAATTTTCATCAAAAACCTGTGACACATAATCTTTACCACAGTGATTGTTTAAGCAAGTTAGAGTGATCTGAATCACTCGTTATTGATTGAGTGCAGGGGGAAAAAATAGTTTTTGCACATTCAACTAAACAATAACAATGCAATTTTTAAATTTTTCCGAATTTCAAGCTCCATCCTGTTAAGGCGGAGCCAATTCAAAATCCAAAATCCTTGCATCGGGTGACCCCGATCGTTCTTATTTTGGTATTAATTATTCTGCGCTTGGCAACAGTTAACTATGGGTGTTTGCCCAAATTCGCTTAACCCGACAGACTGGAGAAGTTGCTGCCATTCAGCAGAAATGGTGCGATCTTGAGGGCGCGATCGCTTCAATTCTGCCAAAGTGGCGACCGTTTCGTACCAGTATCCATTTTTGGCATAAAGTTCCACCTTCTGGAGCGGTTCCGCGCTGTTTATCTCGCTTTTGAGGGCAGAACTCAGTTCTTTGCGTTCCAACCATCCTTCCACCACCACATTCCGCAATGGTTCTTTTGGATCGCAAATTACTGCCACAGTCCACTTATAGCGTTTGCCGGTCTCCAAAGCGGGAGCGGTATCGGGAAGTGTAAAGCTAACAATGCCAGGAATACCTGTCAGAGTAAGAGTAGTTTGGTAAATTCCATTTGAGTTTTCATCCCACAAACTGAATTCGGCTTTCAAAGGTTGAGATTCAGGAATTTGGACAAGGATTGTGGGATATGCCGCTGCCGCGATCTCTCCATCTGTAGCGGGAATTAAAGCAGCTACCTGAGATCTTGCACCGCCTGTTGCCGACTGGCTGGAGGCTCTTTCTTGGATGCAAATTCCCCGCGATGCGCCCCCTGATGTTCTCTGAGGACTTCCTTTGGGCTGGAAGGTGACGCTATTAACGGGTGCAAGTGGAAACAGGGATAGTACAACGGTTATCCCAGACAACAATAATCGCGATAATTTCTTCTTATACATATATAAACTCGACAGGAACACGCTTCTATGATGTTGTAATTTGTATAAATTTGCCACTCATATATAAAAATTTTTATAAAAATTTTTCTTTTCTTTTTCGTTATCTGTTATATTAATAACCTACTTTTATTCGCCACTGTAAAACTTGTCTGCAAGCGTTTCCGCTTGCAGATGTTAAGGAATATAACGGTTTCCATTTAAATTAACTACAGCCTAGAACTCGTTTGCACTTTTTTTATCGGGTTTTTCTGTACGTAACGCATTTCAAAATGGCTGTATAAATTAATTCAGCGAGCGCTGATTTCTAGCTTTTAGCAGATCCTTATTTTTTGGGAAAGTCAATCTGAATCATAAAGTAGGTAAATAACTTACTCTGTTTTCTAGTGACAGTAGTTTCAAAAATAGCTTATTTGAGGGATTGTGGAGAGTGTTTGATATGGTTCATCAATTGAGGAGGCTATTTTGGCTAATAGGAATTTTTTTGGTAATGCTTGGGGAAACCAAAACAGTAGGCAGCACGACAGCAAATTTGCCCGTCAATCTTCAAAAGTTGGAAATTACCGATCGCGATCGGGATATTATTTCAGCAATCCCAGAATCGATACAAAATACACTAGATGTGCAGATAAGTCAACTGCCTAACCCAATTTTGCCAACAGAACCCGAATTACCGCCTCCGACGTTACCGCAACCGCAACCATCTCCCCTGCAACCAATCCCAACAACTCCTTCTCCCAGCGAGACTCCCCTGGAAATTCCGGGCACAATTCGCGTAGAAAGGTTTGAATTTGAGGGAAATACAGCGTTTAGCGATCGGGAATTGACTGAAGTTACCAAACAGTTTACCGGACGAGAAATCGGCTTTGCGGAACTACTGCAAGCAGAAGCAGCCGTGACCGCAAAATACACACAAGCAGGATACGTGAATTCCGGCGCGGTGATTCCGGCTAACCAAACCTTCAACAGAGAGGGAGCGGTTGTTAAAATTCAAATAGTAGAAGGAGGATTGGCAGAAATTCGGGTTACGGGAACTCGCCGCCTCAATCCCAGCTACGTGCGATCGCGCTTAGAAATTGCCACCCGCGTACCCCTAAATCGTAACCGTCTGCTGGAAGCATTACAACTGCTGCAACTCGATCCCCTCATCGCCAATGTCTCCGCCGAACTCCAAGCCGGAAGCCGTCCGGAAAGAAGTAGATTGGAAGTGCGGGTGAAGGAAGCAGACACATTCACTGTGCAATTATTTACCGATAACGATCGCTCTCCCAGTGTCGGTACTTTTCGCCGGGGTATTCGCTTCCACCAAGCTAATTTACTCGGATTGGGTGATGGACTGCAAGTATCTTACGCCAACACCGACGGCAGTAACGAATTGGACGCCAGCTACACGCTTCCTGTCAATCCCCGCAACGGTACAATAAGATTCGCAGGTGGTATTACCCATACCCACGTAATTGAGCCACCATTCGATCGCATTGATATTGAAGGAAAATCTCGCACTTACGAAGTAACTTATCGTCAACCGATTGTGCAAAAGCCATCTGGCGAGTTAGCTTTGGGAGTCAGTTTCTCCCGACAGGAAACCGAAACTTACTTGCAAAACGAAAAATTTCCCTTATCCCCAGGCGCAAACGATCGAGGAGAAACGCGAGTTTCCGCTTTTCGCTTTTTTCAAGAATATGTGAAACGCGATCGAAATCAAGTTTTCGCAGCGCGATCGCAATTTAGCGCCGGTGTCGATTTCTTCAGCGCCACTACAAATGATGATGCACCGGATAGTCGCTTTTTTTCCTGGCGCGGACAAGCTCAATACGTGCTATTATTAGCACCGGAAACTTTGCTGATCCTGCGTTCCGATATTCAGCTTGCCACAGATTCGTTATTATCTCTAGAACAGATTGGCATCGGCGGTGCAAGCAGCGTGCGAGGATATCGACAAGATTTATTATTAACAGATAACGGTGCGATCGCCGGAGCGGAAGTGAGAATACCCATCCTCAGAGTACCTAAAGTAAGAGGATTGTTGCAACTTGCTCCCTTTATCGATTTTGGCATCGGTTGGAATTATAGTGGCGAAAAATCCAATCCCGACTCAAATAAATTGCTGGGTGTCGGATTGGGGTTGCTGTGGCAGATGAGCGATCGTCTCAATGCGCGTGTAGACTACGGTATTCCTCTGATTGAAGTTGATGCAGGCGATCGAACTTGGCAAGAGCAAGGTATTTATTTCTCGATTAACTACTTTGCCTTTTAGAGATAAATTTTGACAATTTTTTGAGGTCAGAGATGCAAACTGATGCACAAGGAGGAGCTAGTGCCGCTACGCGGAAGTCAAAAGTCAAAAGAAAGGGGTTAGGGGCGAGGGAAAGTCAATCATTCAAAAATTCCTCCTCTTTCCTCTTCCCTATTTCCTCTTTCCTCTTCTCTCTTCTCTCTTCTCTCTTCTCTCTTCTCTAGCCCCTAACCCCTAACCCCTAACTATGTCAGCTACTTTGCCAAAGCTTGCGATTTATTTTGTTCCCAGCGCAGTCTTAAACCTGCTAGCTTACCTTTATCCAGCCGTAGGACAAATTATACCCGATCGCACATTAGGCAGCGAAAATTCTCAAGTAGTTCCCAATGTAGAAATTAAAGGAGTACAGAGCGATCGCATCGACGGCGGTGCGATGCGGGGTAGCAATCTCTTCCACAGTTTGCAAGAATTCAACATCCCAGAAGGAAGAGGAGCTTACTTTAGCAATCCCGACGGGATTATCAACATTCTCACTCGCGTTACAGGCGGAAATCCCGCCAACATTTTCGGCACATTGGGAGTATTGGGAAATGCCAACTTATTTTTAATCAATCCCAGAGGAATTGTGTTTGGGCCGAACGCCAGATTGGATTTGCGCGGCTCATTTTTAGCATCAAGTGCTGATAGTATTGTATTTGAAAATAGCTTTGAATTTAGCGCCAGCAATCCCAGCGCACCACCACTACTAACGATTAACATTCCCAACGGTTTGCGATTTCGAGATCGTCCCGGTAGCATTACCGTACTGGGAAGCGGACATAACTTGCAGGCGATCCCGAAGATAGGCGGTACTGATTTCCGCAATCGCCCAGTTGGATTGCAGGTCGATCGCGATCGCACCTTAGCATTAGTTGGGGGAGAAATAACCATCGCCGGCGGGAATCTCACCGCACCAGCCGGACAGATTGAGCTAGGCAGCATTGGCTCAGAAGCTTTGGTAAAATTGACTCCACTGCCCTCCGTTGACGAAGAAATTAGAGGGGGTGGTTGGGCATTCGACTATACAGGGATTGACAATTTCCAAGATATTCGTCTGATACAAGCGGCATCTGCAATTACCGTCAGCGACAAAGGCGGCCCAGTAAACCTGACAGGCAGACAAATCACCGTGACAAACGGTTCTGCCATTCACAGTAGCACCGATGGAGCCGGAGCGGCGGGAAGCATTACAGTCAGAGGAACGGAGACAATTGAAGTATCGGGTTTTGCTCCCTCTATTTATCCCAGTGGCTTATTTGCTGATGTCAGACAAGGCGCAACTGGTAAAGGGGGAAAAGTAACCATTGAAACCGCTCGTTTATTACTGGCAGGTGGCGGTCAAATCAGCAGCGGTACATTTGGGCAAGGGAATGGAAGTACTCTCACCGTAAGGGCTAGCGATGCGATCGAAATCATTGCCAACCTCAGTAAGGAGCCATTTCCCAGCGGTTTGTATACTACTGCCGCACCGATATCTTCAGGCAATGGCGGTGATATAACGATCGCAACTGGGCGATTGCAGATAGTAGGAGGAAAGGTCAGCTCTGATACCCTGGGTCAAGGCAACGGCGGTAACTTGACCATCGAAGCCCAACAATTGCGAGTGGAAGAGGGGGGACAGATAGGTACCGGTACCTACGATCGAGGCAACGGTGGCAATCTCACAATACGCGCCAGCGAGAGCGTCGAATTGATTGGTTTCATTGACAGATTTCCCAGTGGCATTTTCAGTGCCGTCACGCCAAAAGCTGTAGGTCAAGCAGGCAACTTGACGGTTGAAACTAAGCGATTGCGACTGGAAAACGGGGGACGGATAGCTTCTGATACCCTGGGTCAAGGCAACGGTGGTAATCTCACTGTACGCGCTAGCGAGAGCGTTGAATTAATAGGTGCCAGTGCCACCTCTCCCAGTGGCTTTTTCACTTCCGTTGCGCCAGGAGGTGTAGGTAAAGCAGGTAACTTGACGGTTGAAACTGCTCGATTGCGCTTAGAAGATGGGGCACAGATCAGTGCCGGTGTATTCGGTAAAGGCGACGGTAGTAATCTCACAGTACGCGCTACTGAGGCTGTCGAAGTCAGCGGTAAGACTGCAAAAGGAAACCCCAGTGCCTTGTTCGCTTCCGTCCTAGAAACAGGAGTAGGTAAAGGCGGTAACGTGACGATCGTCACCGAAAGATTGCAAGTTGACAATGGTGGTGTGGTAGGAGTAAGTGACTTTTCCGGAACAGGCGGGGCAGGTACGCTGACCGTAGCAGCTAACTCCATTCTGCTCGATCGCGGTATTCTCAATGCCCAAACCAAAGCTGGAAACCAAGGTAACATCGAGCTTTCTGCCGGCGATATCCAACTGCGACAGGGCAGTATGATTGAAGCTAACGCTCTTGGCAGCGCCACAGGCGGCAACGTCACCCTCAACAGCGATATCCTGCTGGGCTTTCCTGGGGAAAATAGCGATATCACTGCCAACGCTCAAACAGCCCAAGGCGGGCGCGTTACGGTCAATGTTCCCAATATTTTTGGTATTGCAAGTGTCGATCGCGAGCAATTGCGAGATAATCTGGGACTAACCGATGCAGAATTCGCTGCCCTACAAGTCAATCCGACTTTCTTACTATCGAGTAGCGACATCAGCGCCATTTCCCAAACCGCTGGCCCTGACTTGCAAGGGACGGTAACATTTAGCACCGCAGGTGTTAATCCCGCTCAAGGTTTAGTCGAACTGCCCCAAAATATCGTCGATCCGGCTGCGCTGATTGCGGCGAATCCCTGTACTCAAGGAGCGGGTAGCGAATTTACCATCACCGGACGGGGTGGTTTGCCGCCTTCTCCTAACGATCTTCTAGACGGCGAAGTGTCTCAGTTTAACTGGGTGGAGCCTGCTGTGGGGAGTGGGGAGGAAAGTCAAAAGTCAAAAGTCAAAAGTCAAAATTCCTCCCTCTCCTTCTTCCCTCTTCCCTCTCCTATTCCCGCACAAGGTTGGGTGATCGATGGTACTGGGGAGGTGACGCTTGTGGCTTACAATCCTGGTAATCCTGTTTCCGATCGCACTCCCAAGTCTTCAAATGTTTGCTTACCGCGATGAAACTCACAGTAGTATGATGCTTCAGACCTTGGTTATAGATCGATAAATCAGGAGTAAAAGTCATGGTATTTTGGATTTTGGATGAGAGGATTTTGAATTTACTCCGTCATTTCAAGGCGGAGCCAATCCAAAATCCAAAATCTAAAATCCAAAATCGCGTGACGAAATTGCGTTGGCTCCCACAAGCTACTTTTTTATTTGTCCTCTTTTTTATCTCTTTTCTATTAGTAATTACCACTCCTGTGGCGGTAACTCAGGTGAGAGGAGCCGAGACGATGCAACTGCATCAAATTTCTGGTTTTAACCTTATTCAAGAAGCACGGAATCTCTACAATGAAGGACGTTTCCAAGAAGTAGCGCCTTTGTTGCAACAGGCAGCAGCAATGTTTGAAAGGCAAGGCGATCGCCTCAATCAAGCAATGGCTTTGAGCAATCTAGCGGCGACTTTAGCACAATTGCAGCAGTGGGATGAAGCGGAACAAGCGATAAATTCCAGTTTATCTGTGCTAAATTCGCCAACCAAAAGTGCGGAACAAGTGCGAATTTTGGCTCAAACTCAAGATATTCAAGCACAACTGCAACTAGAACGCGGACAAGTTCAAGCGGCTGTAGATACTTGGACGCAGGCATCCAAACTGTATCGGCAAATTAATGCCAACGAGCAATTTATCGAAACTCAGATTAACCAGAGCCGAGCTTGGGAAGCGTTGGGATTGTATCCTAGAGCCTGCAAAACTCTCTTAACCGCTTTGAAACTGGAATCGGAAACTTGTAGATTTTCTAAGGAAACTTTGGCAAGTTGGCAAAATCAACCAGCTTCTCGCCAAAATATCCAAGCTATGAATGCGTTAGGTCAGGTTTTGCGAGTTTTGGGGCAACTGGAACAGTCAGAGCGAGCTTTAATGGCGGGGTTGGCGGCGGCTCAAAAATTGAACTTAACTCAAGAACAAGCGGCTATTTACCTCAATTTGGGCAATACAAAACGCGCTTTTGCCAACGAATCTATCTCAGAAACAGAAGAGAAAATTCAGTTTGAGCGATCGGCTGTGGAAAATTACACCAAAGCTGCCCAAATGTCAACTCGCAAAGAGACGCGAATGCAAGCGCAGGTTAATCAATTCAGCTTATTGCTGGATGGGGAAAAGCGATCGGAGGCAGAGGCATTGTGGCGATCGATCCAATCTCAAGTTAGTGAAATTCCATCCAATCGAACTGGACTCTACGCGCAAATTAATTTAGCGCAAAACTTGTTGAAATTGGCGATAAGGGAGCGGGAGAGCGGGAGAGCGGGAGAGTGGGGGAGTGGGGGAAATTCTGTCTCTCTCTCTGCTAATCTCCAGTCTCCTTTATTGAGAGAGATCGAGGAAATGCTCGATCGAACTTTAGGAGAAGCGAAGCGTTTGGGCGATCGGCGTATCCAAGCTTATATCCTGGGTATACAGGGTAGGTTATGGGAAGTCCAGCAGCAACAAGTACAGGCAGAAAAGCTCACAAATCAAGCTTTGAGTTTGGCTCCTCCTTTTGAATTTCCCGAAGTTGCTTACGAGTTGTTTTGGCAAATGGGACGCCTCCGCAAAGCGCAAGGGGATATAGAAGGGGCTGTGGGTTACTATAGCCAAGCTGTGAATATCTTATCTTCTCTGCGAGCTGACTTGGTGACCATCCAATCGCAAGTACAATTCTCGTTTCGGGAAAGTGTCGAACCGATTTATCGCGAGTTAGTGGGGTTACTTTTGGAAGGAGAGGGGAAGGTTACCGATCGAGCTAAACTGAAGCTAGCTCGTCAGACGATCGAGTCTTTGCAGTTGGCGGAATTGGACAACTTTTTCCAGGATGCTTGTGCAGATGTGAAAGCCAGAATAATTGATGAAGTCGATCGCACTGCTGCGATTATCTATCCGATAATTTTGGGCGATCGCCTAGAGGTGATTCTATCTGTTCCCGATCGCGTAGCGTCTTTGCAGGAGAATCGATCGCTGCGCCATTACAGCACCGCCAAATCTAAGGCTGAATTGGAAAGTATTTTCAAACGAGCAAGAGTTTCCCTCAGACGCACTGCTTTTCCACAAGAGCGGTTACCCCTCGCACAACAACTCTACGATTTGTTGATTCGTCCTGCGGAAAAAGATTTAGCGGCAAGTGGCGTTAAAACTTTGGTATTTGTTTTAGATGGCTATCTGCGAAATCTGCCGATGGCTATTCTGCACGACGGTCAAAAATATCTGATCGAAAAATACAGCATCGCTCTTACTCCCGGACTTCAATTATTAGAACCGCGACCGCTGACGCAAGTAAGATTGAGAACGTTGACAGGGGCTCTGACAGAGGCGCGTCAGGGTTTTCCTGCTTTACCCGCAGTCGCGAGTGAAGTGGAGCAGATTTCTTCTGCGGTTCCCGCTGATACTCTCATCAATCAGCAGTTTATCACTCAGGAACTACAAGCACAAATCAACAAAATTCCTTTCCCAGTTGTTCACTTGGCGACTCACGGTCAGTTTAGCTCGAAAGCATCGGAGACTTTTATTTTGACTTGGGATGAACGTATTAATGTTAAGCAATTAGATCTATTGTTGCGTTCTCGTTCCCAGGAGAAGAAAGCGCCGATCGAACTGCTTGTCCTCAGTGCTTGCGAAACTGCGGCGGGAGACGATCGCGCTGCTTTGGGTTTGGCAGGGATTGCAATTCGATCGGGTGCCCGCAGCACATTAGCTACACTTTGGCAAGTAAATGACGAATCTACTTCGATCGTGATGGCGGAATTTTATCGCCAACTCACCAAGCCGGGAATTAGCAAAGCGGAAGCTCTTCGCAACGCGCAACTGAAGCTATTGCGAAATCCTCAATATCAAAATCCCTACTTCTGGGCACCTTTTGTGCTGGTAGGGAATTGGCAGTGACAAGGGGTTAGGGGTTAGGGGCTAGGGGTTAGGGGTTAGGGAAGAGGGAGAACGGAAGAACGGGAGAACGACATAAAGGTCGAAAATGTACATATAAATTCCCCCACTCCCCCACTCTTCGTTTTGACTTTTGACTTTTAACTTTTGACTTTTAACGGCTCATCGGCATAGCAGGTGTATCGGATGTACCGGAAGCATCGTCGCTTCCGCGTGCGAGGCTGTAACCGGTCATCGTTGCGGCCATTTCCAAATGACCTTGCACTGTGGGCAAGGTTCTAGTAGCAAAAGCTCTCAGATCCGAGTCTTGTCCCATGCGGGTTTGGCGCTGGTAAACCGCCGCAGCTTCCAAGTGATTATTAACCCCAGCTTCATTCATATATGCTTCTTGACACTCAAGAGCCCTAAAGGGACGGGGATTCTTCATTCATAGACTCAGCTTGCTTGCGACTGGATTACTCCAACCAAAGTAGCGGCCAAATCTCCTGAAGCGTTCGGATCTTCGATCCAAGTTCCGGTATGCCCTACCGTACTCAAGGCTACTTTTAGAATCATCAGTGCCGCATTCCAATCCCTGTCCAAAATAAATCCACATTTA
>NZ_JACJPW010000118.1 GCF_014696265.1 Aerosakkonema funiforme FACHB-1375
GGGGGGGGGGGGGGGGGGTTTGTGTGGGGGTATTTTCTCTCGCGTCGAGACTTATGAATTGTAACCTATAAGGCTTTCGGAAAAATATTAAGAATTACAACAGAGGGAATTTCCACGAAGTTATGAGGGTTCTGGCTTTCCGATACCTGGCACCGAGGTTGGATAATAGGAATTAGCCTGAACGAACGTTTCTGCGACGGCGGCAATTTCCGGGTCAGTTGCTTCCCACTCACCCCAAGGAAAGCACATCTGTCCGGGGGAGGATTTTTTCGACTTGGCTTTAATTTTCATTCCCCCCAGCAGACGACTACCCATAAGATTTTTCTTCTCTGATTTTGGTAGAGGGCGATATTTTTTACAAAAACCGCGATATTTTGCGGCGCATTCATCTAATGTTTTACCCAGTGACAAAAAAGCGGGATGCCATTGGGTGATACCATCATTACCTAATCTATCGTGAATGCCATAATTGCTGAAATCGTAGAAAAAACCAGGCTGAATTCCCGCCGCTTTCGGATTGGCGTGAATATAGCGTAAAGTATTCAAAGCGCGACGTTTATCGGTATTGGCAAAACCCGTACTGTGATAGCGTTTTTCCCAAAAATGCCCCGTGCGATTCAACATTCGATTAAAGCACATCGCAGTATACCAATTCAACCAGTGCATAATTTTGGGTAAATCTTCCGGTTTTGTAGGTTCTAGTAAATAATGAACGTGATTGCTCATAATACAGAGAGCATAAAGTTTAAACCCATACTTTTGCTGCGCTTTTTTAATCGCGAAAAGGAATACTTCCCGACATTCCAAGCGAGTCAGGCGAAACTCGCGGTTATTGCAGCGAGTGGTAACGTGGTAGGAATATCCTGATTGTAGCTGACGTGGTTGGCGAGGCATAGTGATGGTTACAAAAATTGAGACACCATTAAAAGTTAATTCTACTTTGTCAGTTTTGTTAAATGAATTAGCAGAAGAATGCGAAACAGTGCTATTTCTATTAACGCAGCTAAAATTACCTAATCTAACAGATGATCAAAAAGGCGATATTCTCGCCGAATTAACTGGTGCTGTCTCGCATTTGCACGTACATACAGAAGATTTACCGGATTTAATTGCGGATGAAATTGAAACTTTACCCGATGAAGAGGATTAAGAATGTTAGGAATATCAAAATATACTTTAGTTTAATGACGAAACCTAACAGAAGGAGAAGAAGTTTGGTGACTGAACCCAGAAACCCGGTTTCTTCAAGAAACCGGGTTTCTAGTCTGCTGGCAATATGCTAAAATTTGCATATTGTAGGCTGGAAAAATAAAAAATATGGTAAAAACACCTTTAGCTTGGAAACCACGCCGCATTCCTGAAAAATATAAAAAATATCCTCTTTTTCCCCAAGAAAAAGCCAAACAGGAAGCAGAAAACGAAGCACGTTGGCAGCGTTGTCGTCCTATATTTGAGCGAGTTCGTGATGAATTGATGGCAACTCACTACAACTGGTACATCGTTATAGATCCCAATAGTGGAGACTATTTTATTGAAGAAGATGAATTAGTTGCGATCCAAAAACTTCTTGAAAATCTTCCCAAAGAAGAAGTTATTATCCGTCGTTTGAATGAAACAGGAACTTGCGGCAGTATATGATTGAAGGGAAAAGGAATTCCTGAAATAATTATAGGTTTGCAGTGGTTAAAAACTCGACGTTTAGTAGTAGATTTTCCAACGGGAGTGCTAACACTGGGGTAAGTTCAGCTTTCTTTTTTTTCTTCTTTGTCAATCCCCAACTTCTGTTCAAGTTCTGCGATAGTTTGCGGTTCGATCTTTCCTGTTTTTGATTCTTCGATCGCATCCATTAACCGACGCGCATTTGCAGGCGATCGCAAAAGGTAAACCGTCTCAACCAAACTTAGCAAATCTGACTCAGCGATTAAAGCTACATTTTCGCCTTCAGGACGGTTAATGATATAGACCTGATGATTTTCTACTACCAGATCTAACAACTTAAACAAGTCATTTTTGGCATCTGTTGGAGATGTTATTTTGTAAGAAAGCATCAGCTAATGTACAGAATTATGTACGTTTATTATAGAACTTGATTTAACTTTTTGCCAAGATACTGGCTGCGATCGAGGGGAATGGGTAAGCATTAGATGCGGTTCCAGAAACCCGGTTTCTTGAAGAAACCGGGTTTCTAGTCTGCTGGCGATCGCTTACAATAAAATTATCCCAATTCCACCGATGAACATGACAGAAAAAACATCCACCTTACAAAAAGCGATTGAGGTAGTGGAAGCACTATCTCCCGATGAACAAGCTATCCTCATCGATATCATCGATAAGCGACTCAAACAACAGCTTCGCGAACAACTATTGCAAGAAGTGGCTGAGTCGGAACGAGATTATGCTTTAGGTAATGTGCGTCGCGGTTCAGTTTCAGATTTATTAGCGGAGTTGGACGATTTTACTCAGCAGTTTCGTTCACTAAGTCAGAAAGCCTAAGCAGCCTTGATGAATGAAATACTGTTAAAATATTTACCTCATCTTCCCTCACTAAATATACTATCCGGTAACTACCAAAAATAATTTCTCGAATATCTTCTTGACCAAATTCTGGAACTATACGTCCTGAACGAGGAAAATTTTCCAGACGTTCTACCGCCTGAAATACCCGCTCCACAAATACCTGTGCAAAACTCGGTGCATCTCGCGCAATAAAATCGCCAATTGCTTCCAAATCAGCTAAAGCTTGACTTGTCCAGTTTATGATTGCCATTTTTTAATCCGCTTTTTAGCTTCTGCATGGGAAATAATATCACCAGTTTCTACTTGCTTTAAACCTTGTTCAACTTTGTACAAAAAGTAAAGGCGTTCCATCACTTCCTCAAAAGTAACGTCCGGCGACATTTCCTCTACCGCCTTGAGAATTTTATCTTTTACTGTCGTATCTGACATAACTGAGTATTCCTCGATCGAACGTCTATAAAATAGATATTAAGCCATATTGATGAAATCTGGTATAAAGTGCGATCGCTCTTTTTTATTTATCATAATAGTGAGTGCGATCGCCCTACCTACTCTGCTAACAATCGCTCCATAATTGTATAAATATCCTTTTTATCACCCTCTTTTCGCCTACCAACTCCTACGACTAAAACAACCACTCGCTCTTGTACAATTCGATAAATAATTCGGTAGCGCTGACCGACAGCCCGCACGCTAAAATAACCTTGAAGGTTATCTACTAAAGGTTTACCTTGTTTGTCTGGATCGGTTTTGAGTTTATCGATGCGATCGCTTAAAGCTTGTTGTTCGCGACGATCTTTCACCTCAGCCAACATTTCCAAAGCTAAAGGAGTCAATTCAATTATGTATTCCGAAAGGTTTGGACTTGAACTTGTCATAGCCCTAATTTCCTTTTAGCTTCCTCCCAAGAAATTGTTTCTCCTCGTTCTGCTTGGGTTATACTTTCTTTCAGCCGATTGGCAAACTCGGAATCCGAAAGAATATCAAGAGTTTCTAAAAGAGATGTCAACTGTTCATAGCTAATAACTGCCATCACAGGTTGACCGTTATTGGTGACGATCGCGAGATCGTCGGTCAACTCATCTGGTAATTCTGGCAGTTTTGCTTGTGCTTCACTAATAGTTAAATATTTAGCCATTTTTTAAGTTTAGCAAATTTTCGACTAAATAGCAATACTAGGAACTTCGCGATCGCTTACAATAAAATTATCCCAATTCCACCGATGAACATGGCAGAAAAAACATCCACCTTACAAAAAGCTATTGAGGTAGTAGAAGCACTATCTCCCGATGAACAAGCTATCCTCATCGATATCATCGATAAGCGACTCAAACAACCACGTAGGCTTGAAATATTACAGGCGGTTGCAGAATCGCGTCAAGAGTATGCTGAAGGAAAAGTACGTAGTGGTTCGGTTGCGGATCTTTTAAAGGAGTTGGATAATTGATGCGATTGCTGTGGAGTTCGCGATTCATTCGAGATTTCAAACGCATATCGCGTCGAAATCCACAACTACGAATTCTGGTTGAAAGCACATTACAACAAATAGCTGAAGATCCGTTTCACTCTAGTTTAGGAACTCATAAACTCAAAGGAGATTTGTCTGGTACGTGGTCATGTTCTATTGATTATAGCAACCGGATAATATTTGAATTTGTACCGCATACAGAATCGCAAGAAGAAGCGATATTATTACATACCCTTGGTTCTCACGATGATGTTTACTGAGACGCGAGATAATAAGAAAAACCCTAAGTAGGTTGATTTCGCTTCAAATAACGCCCTTGCGGCGAACCTAATATCTGTCCGCGATCGTAAATCAAATCCCCCCGCAAGAACGTGCTTTTAACTCTTCCCGTTAACTCCATACCTTCAAAAGGAGTATAGCCTTGTTGGGAAAGCGATTCAGCAGCACGAACAACAAATGTTTCGTGGGGATCTACTAACACCAAATCGGCATCATATCCAACCGCAATATCGCCTTTTTGCAACACGCCAAATCTTTGCGCGGGATTCCAACAAAGTAGCTTGGCAATTTGGTTGTAAGACAGTCCGCGTTTGCTTCCTTCACTAATAACTCCGGAAAGCAAATATTCTGTACCGCCAAAACCAGATTTAGCTAACCAAATATTATCTGGATCTCTCAAACTCGCTTTTTGTTCTGCCGAACAGCAGGCGTGATCGCTGACAATCCAATCTATTTTATCCTGCAATACGGCATTCCATAAATATTCTACATCCTCTCTAGGTCGAATGGGAGGATTAACTTTTGCCCATTTACCTGTAGCAGCATTTACATCTAAAAGTAGATGACCGACTGTGACTTCTCGCTTAAAGTTAACATGGGGAAAAGTTGTTTGCATCATCAAAGCTGCTTCGACTGCTTTGCGGGAACTGAGATGCAACAAATTGATGTTGATACAGTTAGTTTCGTGCGCCAAATAAGAGGCAATACAGATTGCTAAACCTTCGGAGTGGGGAGGACGGGCAGCACTATAAGCAGTTAGTCCGGTGAGGGTGGAATCTTGCTGTACGATTTTGGTATAAGCATTGAGAATATCAGCCATTTCACAATGCAAACTCAGGCTGATTCTATCCTGCATCGTGGGGTATTTTTCGCGCAGTTTAGTCAACCCACGCATGATAAATTCAAAGTGAGCTAAATCGTAGCGATCGTCCTTATTAATCATTAGAAATAAATTCTGTTGGTCGGAAAGACCGTGCAAACCATAACCGCCATAAAACATAAAAATTTTGAAGGAAGCAACCCCATGTTCCTCGAATAACCACTGCATTTCATCGATATGTTGAGGACTAATTGGCGCGATATGATAGCCATAATCGACAAAAAAGTTGCCCTCTGATAAAGCGAGAACTTCTGGGAAAAAATCCTTGTAAGAACCACCTTTATTCAGGTAATACTGACCCGTGCGGATATAATTGAGGGTAGTGGTTACGCCCCCCATTGCGGCGGCTTGGCTTTCTGCGATCGCATCTCGATCGAGCGGTTGATAGATACCGATATGCGTATGGGCATCAACTACCCCTGGAAAACCAAGCAAGTTTTCCGCGTCGAACACCTCTTTTGCCGTCTCAGGGCTGATTTGCGGCGCAATTTGGGTAAATTTCCCATCCCTGATTCCTAAATCCAGGGACTCCACAGATGATGAATGGGGACGCACTACGCGGACATTTTTAATAATTCTATCCAGAACGGGAGTTTCAGACACAGAACCTCTTGCTAAGATCGGTTAAACTAATTATCGATCGGATTGTCTAAAATAAAACTTTTAGCTAGAAATTATAGCAGGTTAAATTAAAGTACAGCAAGGAGATAAGACAATGACAACTTTTAACGAGTATCATTTAGACCCCAAGCAATTTCCTTTTCTGGACAAGCTGCAAGAAAATTGGCAAGCCATTAGAGATGAGTTTACTTACTTTAATTCAAACGCTTCTGAGTCAGAGTTGCAGTTTGTTTTTGATGTGATGGGGCCGAAAAATAAAACGATTAAGACGAAAGGCAATTCCAAGTATAAGGCTTTTGGGGTGTTATTTCAAGGAATGCCGATCGAAAAATATATTCAATTTCATCAAATTGAATATCCTCAGTATGAATCAGAGGATGTATCGGCAAAAGCACAGGAATTAAGAGCGCGATATTTTCCCAAGTTAACTCAGGTTGTAGAAGAAACAAATTTAGACAATGACAATGTTATCAGAAATGTGTATTTCGGGACATTTATGCCAGGTCTGGATGTGAAACTTCATGTCAACTATAATCCGCATATGAATCGCGGCTATCTAGGATTAATTGTGCCGCCTGGAGATATAGCGATGAAAATATGCCACGATAAATTATATTGGCACGAAGGGGAATTTATGGTTTTAGATCACAGCTATCCTCACTGTCCGCATAATTACACCGATTACGAAAGAACTGTTTTGGTAGTTGATTTCTTTAAAACCGATAAGCCAAGAGAAGAAGTAATCAAGATCGAACAGGAATTAGTGAGCGATCGCCTGCAAGAAAATCCTTACAGCTTAGGTATTTTTGGCAAAAACGATAAAGCTAAAGAAGAAGATTTTATTACTTATGGTTTAAGTCATCAGTTGGAATGGGATAAGGCTATGTAAGAGATAGATAGCTTATCTGACAAATTTATTACTCGTTGAGATGTTTGTTCAATGGAAGTCACACGCTTATCAAATAGTGGTCAAGTCATTATTCCCAAAGCTTTGCGAGATGCTCATCGCTGGGAAGCAGGGCAAGAATTAATCGCAATTGATATGGGAGATGGCATTCTTTTAAAACCGAAAAATCCTTTTAGGGAAACTAAGTTAGAGAATGTGGCAGGGTGTTTGAAATATCAAGGAAAACCTAAAAGCATCGATGACTTAGAAGATGCTATTCGTCAGGGTGTAGAGGAGCAGTGGGATGATTGCAGTTGATACAAATATTGTTGTACGAATTTTAACACAAGACGATGAAGAACAATGTTGAGTAGAGACAAGCTGAAATTTTAACTTAAACACCATATTTTGCTCTCATTTCCTCCATACTAATACCTTTGCCTTCCCTCAAACTCTGACGTGCTTGTGCAACTTCTGCTTCAAAGCGCGGATCTCGTAATAACAACTCTTCCCACCAGTCTTCAGTATCCTCCAAACCAATTAAAATTCCCACAGGTTGTCCATCGCGAGTAATGATAACACTTTCTTTCTCAGCTATTTGCAGATAGCCTGAGAGGTCGTTTTTTATTTCTTCGATCGATACTTGTTTCATTCTTCTCTCCTACCATATTCGGCTAACCATTCCATCGCCTCAGATTTCTCCCTAATACAGAGAACTTCTACAGTTCCACTTTCATCAGTGTAGCTTACATCATAAAACACTCGCAGGTCATCAATCCGTAGCCTGTACTGAGGTCTTTCCATTTCTCGAAGTCTCTTGATACGGCTTTTACTGGTTTTCTGTGGTTCGTATCTGAGGTAGGTTTCAATTGCATCGAAGGCTTTAGCGCGATCGCTTGCTTTGAGTCTAGCGATATCTTCTTCGGCTTGTGGTGAAAAAATAATCTCGTATCTCACAGTAGCTTCTTTACAATTTAAACTATATGCTACACGGATCTATCTTACCTGAAGATATGATTTCCATTAATTCTTCATCGCCGATCGCATAGCACTTTGCCAACATTGTTTTATCCTCAAATTAAAGTTTATGCGTATTCATATACTTTAACACAAAATTTCCTCTTGCTGCTCATTTAATGTCCAGGATCTAAGATTAGCACAAAAATTTTCCCGATCGAATGACTTCGGCAATGTAAGTACTAAATATTGAACTAAAAATAGAGGTCATTCAACGATGACAAGCAACGAAGCTTTCTACGATGTCATCGGATTTGGTGACGAAATTCCTGGTGTATTTGCCGTTATATCTGCCGCCAGGGAATATCGCCGTCGTACTAAAAAATATCCGCGAGTGTTACTAATGTCCAAAGCTAATTTACAGCAAGGTATTGGCGGACATTTAGTCAGAGGAGGACTTGCTTATCTCGATCGCAGTCAAATTGATAAAAGTTTGCGAGACTCTTTAGGTTTAGATACCTTTGGTTCGCCTGCGGCAATTTACAAAGAATTTTTGCAGAAAGCTGGTGTTAGTATTGTGGGTCTCGACCCGCGCAAAGCTAATACAGTTCTCAAGCAGATGTTGAGCGAAGCTGGCGTGGCGCTCCTCAGCAATGTGGCTATTTCATCTGTCAATAAACAAGGTCAAAAAATTATCAGTATAACTACATCCAAAGGAACTATATATTATGGCAAACAATTTATCGATGCGACTGTGAATGCCGAATTAGCACAAGCTGCTGGTGTGAGCAAACTCAAAGGATTTGAAACCTTCGGTTTGCCGGAATCAGAACTTTGCGTCAGCGTGATTTTTGAAACACAGGGACTTAGCGTTAGAAGACTCAAAGAAATCGAATATAGCTATCTCAAACGCTTCACAAATATTGCCGATGTAGAATCACAAAAGTTTCTGCTACACGCTGCTGGTTATAATGCCAAACTTGCAGAACAACTCAGAAGCGAAATGGTGGAACCTAGAGGCAATCTTAAAGTTCTTTATGCTGGTCGAGATTATATTGATATCCGCTCTCCCGCTTTATCGGTAGCTTACCATTCATTCAGAGGAACTAAGTTATTTTTACCTGAAACTGGTGTAATTTTAGATGAGGGAAATATAGGAGTAATTTCTGACGATCGCCTTTCCTGGAACGCTCTCTTGTTTGACATCAAAGCTTCAGAAGCAGAAACTCTTGCCAGAAGTGGTGCTAAACCTACTTCTAAAATGTTACAAGAAATAACTTATGTCGAAAAATGGTTTAAGAGTCTCGGCGCTACTTCTGTTACTTCCGCATCTGAAGTGTACATCAGACACGCTGGCAATGTTACTGGCGTTGTCGAACCTCTCACTGGTACAAAAATGCTTCTAGGTGGCGTATCTCCCGCTGAAGCATTAGCTACATTTGCCTATCATTTTGATATGCGCGGCGGTATCCCAGGTATCAGTCCAAGAGCTATTGAAAATGGATGGTCGCAAGGTCTCAATTTTCAGATGCCTGTGTTTAATGTGGGGATTCAACACGCATTAATTAACCAGATTCGTAACTTGGCAGTTGTCAGTCCCGCTTCCGGTTTTGAAGGTTATGCAACTGCTGCTGGCAGAATAGTTGAATTTAACGCTGCTGTCGGTCAGGGTGTCGGCATAGCTACTATCATTGCTATTCAAAGTAATAGGAATTTGGCAGATATATCCAACTGGGAAGTTAGAAAAGTATTGCTTGAAACCGGTCAATTACCTCGCATTTTTGGGATTGCTAAAACTGCGGAAGCATTAAGAATGGGGCAATTAGAGAAGCTGCTAGCACCCAATCCGCAAGCTTTCATCGGTAGGAACAGCAAGCTCGACGAAAGCGATCGCATCGACAATGAAGACCAAGATAAGCTTTTGTCTCCCCTCAATTCTCAACTTCAAAAGTCAGAACTGCCTGCGCTTCTTGAAAGCAAACCCTAAATCGATCGAATATCCCCGTCTTTCCCAAAACGTTAAATTTCACCCCCAAATTAGCCGAAAATCCGACTGGACAAACAAACCGTTCTGTGCCTAACTGCACTTCCAAATCGTCCAAATAGATTGGCATCAAACTCCCAGTTCCCACTTGCAGATTAATTCGGTTTCCCGTCCGGTAATTTAACCCCTATTCATCAGCGATCTCAGCTTTGAGAATCGTATAAGTTGCCCCGGAATCCACATATACATTAATCGGAAACCAGGAAGTTTCCAACTTTATTCCGATGGGAATAATTGGCTGTAAACTTCCTTCTATCCGTTTGTATGGAAATCTGATTAGAGTCATAAAATTATCGAAAGGAAAGCAGGACGCCATCATGCCGATCGTCTGGATGCGGCACTTCTACCACTAATGGCATCACCAATCTTTTCTCTTTTAAGAAAGGACGGTATACGTCGCCATAGTCGTTTCCTACAGCAACAACTTCCCCATTTTCAATGGCAACCGTTTTGCCAGGGTACTTTTGGATCAGATCGTCGTAATGATCTGCTAACCATTGGTTATCTTTCTCCAAGATTCCTGCCAATTCCTCTACAGAAATTTCGCTCATACTCATCGTTTTTCCTCCTAAAATTCCACGCTTTGCGGCGCACGGGGGAAGGGAATCACATCCCGAATATTGCCCATTCCCGTCATAAATTGCACCAATCTTTCAAAGCCCAAACCAAACCCAGCGTGAGGAACTGTACCGAAGCGACGCAAATCTAAATACCACCATAAATCATTAGCATTTATTCCCATACTTTCAATGCGTCGCTGTAAAACATCCAAGCGTTCTTCCCGCTGGGAACCGCCAATTATTTCGCCTATTTTGGGAGCGAGAATATCCATCGCTCGCACTGTCTTTTCGTCGTCACTCAACCGCATATAAAAAGCTTTGATTTTGGCAGGATAATCGGTGACAATTACGGGCTTTTTAAACAACTCTTCAGCTAAGTAGCGCTCGTGTTCCGATTGCAAATCCAATCCCCAACTGACGGGATACTCAAATTTTTTGTCTGCCTTTTCCAAAAGTGCGATCGCATCTGTGTAAGTCAGCCGCGCAAACTCATTGTTGATAATATTCTCCGCCGTAGCCAAAACCGAATTATCAATCCGCTGATTGAAAAATTCCATATCTTCCGCGCAGTTATCCAACACATATTTAAATATGTATTTGAGAAACTCCTCCGCTAAATTCATATCTCCTGACAAATCGCAGAAAGCCATCTCAGGCTCTACCATCCAAAACTCTGCCAAGTGACGGGAAGTATTGGAATTTTCTGCCCTAAAAGTCGGCCCAAACGTATAAACATTCGTAAACGCCATCGCCATAACTTCAGCTTCCAACTGACCGCTGACAGTTAAATAAGCAGGGCGTCCAAAAAAGTCTTTACCGTAATCGATTGCTTGCTTTTCCGTGCGAGGAACATTATTTAAATCAAAATTGGTAACCGCGAACATTTCCCCTGCACCTTCGCAATCGCTAGCAGTAATAATGGGTGCGTGAACCCACATAAAACCGCGCTCTTGAAAAAACTTATGAATAGCCGTCGCACAAGCATTGCGAACGCGGAACACAGCGCCAAAAGAATTAGTGCGCGATCGCAAATGCCCAATTTCCCGCAAGAACTCAAACGAATGTCGTTTCTTCTGCAACGGATAAGTTTCCGGATCGGCTTCACCGTATACTGTTACCGCTGACGCCTTCAACTCGATCCGCTGTCCCTTCGCCGGAGAAGCCACCAGCACTCCCTCAACTTCCACAGATGCGCCAGTGTTCAGCTGCTTCAGCACTTTAGCATAATCTGGCAAATCGGGATTCAAGACTACTTGCAAGTTCGCCAAAGATGAGCCATCATTTACCTCAACAAAGGCAAACTCTTTCAATTCCCGCTTCGTGCGAACCCAGCCTTGAACTTTCACGGATTCATCGGGTTGGCCATTTTTGAGTACTTCAGCAATGCGTCGAGTCATATCGATTTTGGATTTGGGATTTGGGATTTTGGATTTAAAAATTAATTGCGGTCAACTTCTTTAGTTTACTAGGTATTTAAGGCATTAATCCTATGGAAAAAGATATTCGATTACGGATTAGCATACTCGGTTTATTCGTAAAATCTAACGCAGTGCTGATGATTCATAAAATGACAGGCCCACAACCCGACCTTTGGGACTTACCCGGTGGCGGACTGGAACCGGGTGAGCCGATGATGCAAGCGTTAGAGCGAGAAATTAGGGAAGAAACTGGTTTAACTGAATTTCGAGTCGAGGAACTTTTAACGATAGTGGAAAACTTTTTCCCTAATTGGCGAGGCAAACTGTTACATTCTTTAAGTATCATTTACAAATGCTCTGTTGAGGATGAGCCTGTTTTCAGCGCGACTGGGGATCGCGAAGTGGGATCGAAAGGAATTCAGTGGTTGCCAATTGCAAGTTTGACGATCGATACCTGTTCGACTCGCAGTTGGAAAGCTTTGCAAGCAGCTGGTGCGATCCCCAAAACATGAATGCTAACCACTGCAAGATTTCAGCAACCAACCGATCGCGATCCCGATCCCGCCAAAGCGCACAGCCATCCAAAAAGGCTCCTTCAAGCTACTCCAGGAGAACAAACTGCTTTCCAGATTAACTTCTAAGATTTCCAACTGCTGTTGAATTTGTTGCAATTCGGCTTTAAGTTGCGGGGATCGGTTTGTGCGGAGTTCTTGACGCACATCCTCGTAGCGATGTTTTAATTCAGCTTGTCGCTGTTTATCTTGTTGCACCTGAGCGTAGCGTTCCTGGAGCGCTTGGAGCGATCGCTCAACTTCCTCAAGTCCTTGCACAAATTCTCGTTCAAAGTCTGCCGACTCGTTTGGGGATCGCTGGGACGGTTCTCGATCGGGCTTCATAAAGTAGAGTAAGGGTAAATGCAAATGTGTTATCAGTATGCCCGAACCGACACAACTTCTTAAATCCGATCGGCTAAATGAATTTAGCACCCTAGAATTAGCTCAAGCGCTAATGGAACGGCTTGCCATCTCTAGTAACGACTGGCACCGTCTCAAATCTAACCGCAAAGCGCGTGCGAGCGAGCAAGTTGCCGCCGCCCTTGTCTTATTGCTCAAAGATAACCCAGAAGAAGCGCTATTGAGACTAAACCAAGCATCCGGCTGGCTCGATCGCTCAATATCAGCACCTCCGTGCCCTACGCACGGTCACAATGGCGATCGCCAGTAAGCGATCGACTGAACGGGGGAGTACAAGAAAATCTTTACTCACCACTTTTGGACTTTTGCACTTGCTCTGCCCCTAGCGAAATAGAGGTAGTTTGTAACGAGTCTTAATATGCTTGCAGAGGCTCAACTCTGTTCCCTCAGCGTTCCAATTCACTTGGTCAAACACTTTGTACAGAATATATAAGCCTCTGCCGCATTCTGACTCATCTGGAGGCAAATGCTCGTCGGGATCGATCTCGCACTTACAACAAGGGCTAAATCCCGATCCTTGATCGGAGATCACCCAACAGTAGTGATCGGCGATCGTTGCAAATCGCACTACAACTGTTTTACTGGGATCGAGTTTATTTCCATGCTTGGCAGCATTCACCAAAGCTTCTTGCAATCCCAGTCGAACTTCTAGCTGCCATTGGTCGGGAATTTCCGCCACCAGCAGATCCAGAATCGGACAAAGGTAGAGGGTAGAAGCAAAGCTGATGGTAGCCCAAGTGCGCCCAGTCGGACGCTTTGATATAGCAATCACACTGAAGACCCCCTCGCTTTCAGGTGGACAGACTGAAGTCTTTGCACAGCTTCCATCCTTGCGATTGTTGCATTCTGTTTGGTTATAAGCTTTTTCTCAGGTTTGGTGGGTTCATAAATAGGCTTTACCAACCACATTGCAATTGTTACTGTGCATTTTTTTAATGATGCCTATGTTTAGTACGATCCCACGGTAGTACACATTACCATCCAAGATTTTCAGAGTCGATAGCAGAGCTATGGCCATCTTTCCACCGCTACAGGTGTATGGTTTCTTGGTGTAGGTCATACCTACCTAACTCTTATTGTATCGAAACATTTTTAAAACACCAGAGGTAATTGCAGAGAAGCTAGAGGCTAGTTCCTAGCTCGCTCAAATACCGAAAAGGCTTTGAATGCGTTTGCGTATCCATATAAAAGGCGTCTCCTGCGAGGCATCTGCTGTTGATAAGCCTAAGTCTCGCAGCGCCTGTTGACGTTCGGAAAGGGTTTGGGCAATTTGATCTGCTAAACCCTGATGCTCTACTAATAACTTCTGTAAATCATTTCGGTCTACAACAAACAGTATCGTGTCCGATAAGGTGCGAACCGTCGCTGAGCGCGGAATTCCCAACAGCAAAGACATCTCGCCAAAAAACTCCCCATCGTGAAGCGTGGCGATATATTTCTCGGCCCGCTGCGAAAAAACTTCCACAGAACCTGTCAAAATGATGTAAAATGAGTCACCTGGTTCATTTTCTTGACAAACAATCTGTCCTGCCGGAAAAAGTTGTCGATACCCATACTCAATTAACTGCCGCAGTTCGAGATCGCTACAAGACTCAAAGTAAGTAACCCTCCGCAACAATTCGCGCAGATTTAAGTTATTAGGCGATTTCGGCAATGGATGAGTTGTTTCTGACGGTGAGGTCTTTTGGGAAGCTACATTGCTATTGGAAACTTCCGTACCGCCAGTTTGATGAACCAGCGTGTTTAACTCCTCTATATTTCTAATCCAGAGTTCCCGTTGCGGGAAAGGAATATGGATCTGGCGATGACGTAATTCCTGCTCGATCCGAAAGTTTAAAGCGCTTTTGAGCGGTTCGCTATTTGCAGGTTGGTCGATCCAAACCAATAATTCAAAATTGAGAGTACTTTCCGCGAAACATTTAAACCACACTTTGGGCGATGGATAGGATAAAACCCCAGGTTCCATACGAGCAGCAGCTAGCAGTGCCTCTGTGACCAATACTGGATCGCTACCGTAGGCAACGCCGACCGGAACATGGATACAGCACTTGGGATCGCGATAAGTCCAGTTAACAATATGATTTTCAACAAAACGAATATTAGGAACAATTACAAAAACTCCATCGATAGTACGGACAATCGTAGAACGGATAGAAATGTTTTCTACAGTTCCCAATAACCCTTCCACCTCAACAAAATCGCCGACTTTAATCGGTTGTTCCACAAGGAGCGTCAATCCGCTGATAAAATTACTGGCTAAATTTTGTAGCCCAAAACCAAATCCAATTCCCAAAACTCCAGCTAATACAGCCAGAGAACTGAGATTTATGCCTGCGGTTTGCAGCACAATCAAACCACCCAAAGCAGAGAGGAAATAGCTGATGACAGTAGAGATAGCTTCTCGACTTCCCCTATCTAGTTTCAAACGCACTAGGAGCCCCCGCTTCATCCACTCGCCTAGCGCTCTGGAAATGAAAAAGACAGCCAAAGCTAACAAAATCAGCGTGACGATCGAACTGATCGACAGAGGTTTGTCCCCCGCCCGCAAAAGTTCAGCCGTAAATAGCTCGGATAAGCTTTTCAAGATTTTCCGCCCATGCTGGATAATCCAATTCATATAAAACTACACTTTCAGGAGGGTGTGAGGAGAGAGCGATCGCAAATCCGCTCAGAACGCAAAGCGTCTGGAGCCTTGTCAAATTTGACATTCACTCTAATATCTCAAAATTTTCTCTTGAAAGCCCTACCCATCGATTGTTGCGACTTAAGACCAGATCGGGTAGTGTTCCCGGCTTTCCCATCTCGAATTTTGGATAAATTTATACTGAAAATAGAAGCTCAATACCGTCGAGGCAAAATATGGCTGCAAATCCCAGCATTATGCAAGCTGTCGAACAGCTGCATTACCGCGTGACCGTAGGGGATGTGGCGGCAAAGGCAGGATTCGATTTAAATGTAGCCCAGCAAGGATTGCTAGCCCTAGCATCCGACGCCGGCGGACATTTGCAAGTGGCAGAAACGGGGGAAATTGTTTACCAGTTTCCTGAAAATTTCCGGGCGATTTTGCGAAACAAGTTTTTGCGGTTGCGGCTACAAGAATGGTGGCAAAAAACCTGGAAAATATTGTTTTATCTAATCCGCATTAGTTTCGGGCTAGTTTTGCTGACTTCGATCGTGCTGATTTTTGTCGCGATCGCCATTATCCTCATTACCGTTAATTCCAGCCGCGACAGCGATGATTCCCGCAGCAGCGACTCTGGCGGCGGTACAATCTTTATCCCTTACTATTGGTTTGGCCCAGATTGGTTTTGGGTTTTCTATCCCGACTACGACAGTCCCCAGTACCAATATCGGCGGCGAGAAAAACCCCAGATGAATTTTCTGGAAGCCGTTTTCTCTTTCCTATTCGGTGATGGCAATCCCAATGCCAATTTAGAAGCACGCCGCTGGCAAGAAATCGCCACAGCCATCCGCAACAACGGGGGAGCTGTGGTCGCCGAACAAATTGCTCCCTATTTAGACAATATTGGGGCAGGATATTCGCAAGAATACGAAGATTATATGTTGCCTGTACTGGCTCGATTCAACGGGCTTCCCGAAGTCAGCCCCGAAGGACAGATCGTCTATCGCTTCCCCGATTTGCAGGTAACGGCAGCCCAGCAGCATCCCCAGGTAGTACCGACATATCTGCAAGAGTTACCCTGGCGCTTCAGCGCTGCCAGTTCCGGACAAATTATCCTCTCAGCCGGACTGGGAGCCTTCAATTTGGTAGGCGCTTTGGTATTAGGGAACCTGTTGGCTGGTGGGACGATTGCGGCCAAATTGGGCGGACTTGTTGCCCTTGTTCAATCAATTTATTGGCTGCTGCTGGGTTACGGTATTGCTTTCCTGGCTGTACCTTTTATCCGCTATTTTTGGATTCAATGGCGCAACGGCAAGATTGCCTTCCGCAATCAACAGCGCCAAGCAAGAGTTATGCAACTGAACCAACCCAGTGCCAATTTACAGCAAAAAATTGCCTACGCTCGTCAATTTGCTGCCGAAACAATTATCGATCGTCAAGATTTAGCTTATACGACCGAAACAGATTTGCTCGAACAGGATATCGAGCGTAAAGACCAGATTGATACGGAATGGCAGAGACGGCTAAATAATTAAACCTTAAAAAGGCAGAACTTTTAATTATTTAGCCAATTGAATTAGTTCACCACTTTAATTTTGCCTAGAGTCGTACCCTGGTAATAGTGACGCACAATTTGCTGGTAGTTAGCACCCTGGCGAGCCATACTGTAAGCTCCCCACTGACTCAAACCGAGACCGTGACCGTAACCGCGCCCCTGTATTCGGAAAGAGCTGGGTAGGGATTTTTCGCCGTCAGGGGTGACAGTGAACCAGGTGCTTCTCAGATCCAATGCCCTCCGCAGAGCAGGGCCGCTGATCGTTCGCGCTCCCCGATCGCCGATAATTTTCATGGTAATGATGCGTCCGACTGGGGAGGTGCGTTCCGGTGTCATGGACAGCACGTTGCCCACACCATCGATGCGGCGGCTGAGTTCTTCGCGGGAGATGGTTTTCACCCATTGGGCTTCAGGAGTATTGCCATCAAAGTCCGGAACGCCGCGCAGGTAGGGCAGATTGTCTGACCAGACATTTTCGACGTTTTCGGTATGTCCCCCAGATGAGGAGTGGAATGCTGCCAGAATAATCTTACCTTTGTAGGTCAGGACTTGACCTGCGGTGCTATCGACTGGGGAGTAGAGGGATGGGGCTTCACTTTCTACGCCTTTATAAACCTGCCACGCGATCGTATCCCCCAAATCGTAGATGCTGTTGCCTCTCGTTTGCCGCTGATAAAGTGCGTAGGTGCGGGCGGCTACTGCTTGAGCTTTGAGAGCTTCTAGGGGCCAATTGGGGTATACTTCCCCGCCTAACACGCTGTAGAGATACTTTTCCAAATCGACGTAGTTGATCGCAGTCAAACCGTTATTTACGAACACAACTCGCGTGCGTCCCCGATACCAGCGATCGCCTATCCAAACGTAGCCGTTATTTTGGGGTTCAATCCAGACCGAGCTGGAACGCCACCGATCCAGCGCCACTCCGTTGCCGCTCGCCTGAGCTTGGAACGCATTCATCGGAGCAATTTCTCCTAGCGGCTGACCGGCGGCATCGCGGACAATTGCTTTGGTGGAGCTGCCGACTTTGACCTGGCCGACATTTTCTTCAATGGCGACTCGCAGTTCCAATGCCGCTTGTGCGGGAGCAACGAGCGCAATCCAGAATAACACCGATAGCCACAGCTTTGGCCTTTTTTGCGGCATGGACTGGTTTAGTTTTGTGGAAATAAGCTCCATGAGCAAACGTATAGGCATCATTTTGCTAAAAACCTCCTCACACGGCTGCTAAATGAGGTTACAAGTATGGGTATTGCTGGCAGCGTCCGAACAGTCCAATAGCATAACGCAATTCAGGTCATTGGTAAAGAAAAAGTTTTTTTCCTAGCTAATATGTCAATAGAGATGTTATTGAAATTCGGATAAGGTTAACTAAAAGCCCGTGCAGATTACTTTTTTGGGCACAAGCTCCGGTGTACCGACGCGATCGCGCAATGTTTCTAGCGTTGCCTTGCGCCTGCCTCAGCGGGCAGAATTTTGGTTGTTTGATTGCGGTGAAGGCACTCAGCACCAACTGCTGCGAAGCGACCTCAAAATCAGCCAACTTACTCGCATTTTTATTACTCACCTGCATGGCGATCATATTTTTGGTTTGATGGGTCTTTTGGCAACTTACGGTTTGGCCGGTCATCCCACTAGAATCGATATTTACGGGCCACCCGGTCTAAATGAATACCTGCGAGCTTGCGAGCGTTACTCTTATACTCATCTTTCTTTTCCCCTTAAGGTACATACGGTTCAACCTGGACTTATTTATGAAGATGAGGAATTTACTGTATTTTGCGGCCCTCTGAAGCACCGCGTTACGGCTTTCGGTTATCGGGTAATGGAAAAAGACCGACCTGGGAGTTTTAATGTGGAAAAAGCTGCTGAATTGGGCATTTCTCCAGGCCCTATTTACGGCAGGCTCAAACGCGGAGAACAAGTTACTCTACCAGATGGGCGTCAAATTAATGGTGCCTCTTTGTGCGGGCCAACCGAAATTGGGCGCAAATTTGTTTATTGTACCGACACAGTTTATTGCGATGGTGCTGTGGAATTAGCGCAGGATGCGGATGTGTTAATTCACGAAGCTACTTTTGCCCATCAAGATGCTCAGCTTGCTTTTGAGAGATTGCATTCTACATCAACAATGGCAGCACAAGTAGCTTTAGGGGCGGGTGCAAAACTTTTGATTATGACTCATTTTAGTCCCCGCTATGCACCTGGAAACGATCTTCAACTGAACGATTTGTTATTGGAAGCGCGGGCGATTTTTCCGAATACAGAAATGGCTTATGATTTCCTAACTTATGATGTTCCTCGCCGCAAATAAAAACAATTATAAATTTAAAGTAACAAATTGTAAATTTTTAAATCAAAAATTTGAAATTTGCCATTTTAAATTTATTTTCGTAGTGTGCTTTAAAGTTTTATTTGTTTTTTAATAGCCGATCGCGAATTTGGCTCAGATGTGCCTGAGTGTCAATTGGCGATCGGGGTGAAGGAGCCTCTGTATTAGGCCAGCCACCTAGATCGAAACAAGGACAGGCTAGCGGGGGCATCCCAACTTTCCGCACGGGAACGGGCATAGAACAGCGAGCGCAGCTGTTCATTTCCCACTGTGGCGTCAGCAGTTGGGCAATGGTTTCGTTTGTCCCTTCTAAGTAGCAGTCCCCTGAATCGGGAGAGAGAATTTGTTGCCAACATTCCTCAAATTCATCGCTATAGCGATCGCTTACAATCACCTTTTTAGGAAGTAGGGCTTCCTGACCGTTCTTAATGATTAATTTCTTGCCTAACTGAAACCAATAAGCAAGATATTGCCTGATTTCATTTGCCGATGCCATAAATTTAACCGCTCCCTCGGTAGCATCCAGGGAGTTGTCGATCCCATATTGCATACAAGAACTTATTCTCAATGTAATCTCTATTTTCCTAAACGGGTTTCCTGCTAGTGGGTGATTGCGAGAGCAACAAAAGGATTACTTTTACCCTGGTAAATGTATGTTAACGTTTATCGGTCATCTATCTCCAATCATAAATTAGGAGTTAGGAATGGTTAGCCAGAGGACGATCCCGCCCCTAGAGAAGAATATCTATGTTTTTGGCTCGATCGCTCTACCGATCTAGTTGGATCTCTAGGATGGGAGACGATCGCCCAAAACGCTCAAGTTCAAAACATAACCCCCGGTGACTAAATAAACTGGATCGGCGATCGCACTGACTCTACGCACCAGGACACCGAGACGATCGCGGAACTCCCGACCGGAGGGGTACGCAGGAACCACACCCCAACCAGTTTCTTCCGCTACAAAAATGGCATCGCAGGTACAATTATTTATATATTGCAGCAACTCTTTTATGGTGTTCTCCCAGGACGCGGCATCTCGATCCAGGAGGTTAGCCACCCAAGTTCCCAAAGAATCTACTAACAGGCAACTCGTCTCCGCCGCCTCGCCAATTGTTGTCGCCAACTGGACTGGCACTTCCAAAGTAAGCCAATCAGAAGGGCGTCGGTACTGGTGTTGTTGGATGCGATGCTGCCACTCCGAATCAGTGCGATCGACCTGTGCGGTAGCTACATAGATAACGGATTTGCCGGAGTTTTGGGCCAAAATTTCCGCCCATTCACTTTTACCAGACCGTGCAGGGCCTGTCACCAAAATTACTCGCTTTTGCGGTTCTGTCATGATAGATATCGTGTAGAGTCGGCACTGCCTACCCTACATTAAGAGCCGATCCAAAAATTGAACGCGAACAAAGATCTCGATCTTGATTTATGGTGCGGTATGTAACCTTCAATCGGATTTTTCAGGTAGGCTCTAAGAGAAAATTACTTCTCTAGCTTGGATTTTACCCAATCGGTCTCATGGCTACTATGAAACCAGAGTTACAAAAGATGGAGCCGACATTGCGCCAGCAGACAACACAAAGTCTCTCAAAAGACAAGCAGCTGCCCTTGAAGTCGGGATCTCGGACTGATAGTGCGAAATCGCAGTCGCTAACTACCCACCAACCTATCCCAAGCGATCGGTCGGTGGAATCTGTATCCCTGCCACAAAAGCAAGCGAGAAAGACACCCGCGCTACCCAAAATTAAATCGCCCAGATTTACCAGCCACCGCAACGGCATTAACCCCTACTTGGCAATGAATCTGCTCAAGGAAATGGAAACGGTGGTGGCGCGATGGCAGAGTGAATTGCGACAAATCTTGCGGCAAATTCAAGATATTTATCTGGAAGGGCCGATAATCGAAGGTTGGTTGGAGTCGGAGTCTGCTCAAACACCGATAGCAGCGCCGACTGTAGAGCGAAGTCAAAAAGGGAGAGGGCGAGTTTCTCATTCCCCATCCCAAAATCGTAACGCTGGTCGATATCGTCTAGTAAATCGGAATGCCGACGGCAAGCTGCTGTCTCGTCCCTGTCCGCCAGAGGAAGTGCCCAGCGTTAGTTTGGCGATCGCACGGTATCAAAAGTTGCAACATCTGCTCGCTCGCAAGCAGGAATTAGAAACTCATCTCACCGAGCTAGCTGAGGTTCTCACCGTTGTACAAGGTCACATCCAAACACTGTGATATCCAGGCGACGGCGATATTTTCGATCGAAACAGAGGTGATTGAGTTTATGCCTTTAATTTCTGCCATTATCTGCACTCACAATCGAGATAGCTATTTGGGCGCTGCTATTGATAGCTTGCTAGCACAGGATTTCGCGGATTTTGAAATAGTGGTGGTGGATAATGCGTCGAGCGATCGCACCCGCGCTGTTGTAGAGTCGCGATCGGGAGTGAAATACATCTACGAACCCGTTACCGGTTTATCTGTCGCACGCAATACAGGTGCCCACGCAGCTAGCGGCCAAATTCTCGCCTATCTCGATGATGATGCTGTGGCTAGCTCCCACTGGCTCAGCGTCCTGTACGCAGCCTATCGAGATAACGAAAAACTGGCAATTGCCGGTGGTAAAGTCACTCTGATTTGGCCAGAAGGTTATACACCGCCACCTTGGCTTTCTGAAGGTTTGGCGGGAAATTTGGGAGCTTATGACTTGGGCGATAATGTTGTTTATATCCAAAACCCCGGCCTTACTCCCAGAGGCTTGAACTATTCCATTCGCCGTACTTTCCTAGAGCGGATCGGCGGGTTCAATGTTAACCTGGGCCGAGTTGGGAAAAAATTGTTATCTAACGAAGAACTGCTGATGACAGAACAAGCTCTTCAGCTAGGTTGGCAGGTAGCCTATATCCCCGACGCTTTGGTAGGTCACAACGTTGCTCCCGAACGCCTCAACCAAAGCTGGTTTCTCAACCGCAGCTGGTGGCAAGGGATCAGCGAGTATTACCGGGAAGAAATCGCAGGTCGTGCTGGTCTGGCTCAGCTGGGACGGGGAACCGAACGATCGATCCGAGGTTTGTACAAATCATTAAAGTATTTGGGCGATCCTGCCCAACGTTTTGACAATTTAGTGTATACATACGGTCAGATTGGATATTTAAGTGCTGTTATCCA
This sequence comes from Aerosakkonema funiforme FACHB-1375, assembly GCF_014696265.1. Classification (GTDB taxonomy): domain Bacteria; phylum Cyanobacteriota; class Cyanobacteriia; order Cyanobacteriales; family Aerosakkonemataceae; genus Aerosakkonema; species Aerosakkonema funiforme_A. Next base: position 22,268 of record NZ_JACJPW010000118.1, read on the forward strand.
GGGAATGCTAAAACTACCTACAGGGGCTAACCGATCTTAGCGGGCCAAGCTGCCAGGTAACCCGTTCCCATCTAGCAGGGTGCTTTGAATAGCTTGTTTTGGATTACTGGCTTTTGAGGATAAAAAGTTGTTATAGATGAAGAGTTTATATTTCAAAAGAGCGCGACGAAACTGACTCACTTCTAAAGGTCAACCTACCATTATAACTTTGTATCATGACTGCTACACCATCTAAAATACCAGTTTCTGTTTTGATTCCCGCCAAAAACGAAGAAGCTAATTTGCCTGCCTGTCTGGAAAGCGTGGCACTGGCAGATGAAGTCTTTGTAGTGGATTCCCAAAGCAGCGATCGCAGCGTCGAAATTGCCGAAAGCTATGGAGCTAAAGTAGTTCAGTTCTACTTTAACGGTCGTTGGCCTAAAAAGAAAAACTGGGCTCTGGACAATTTACCTTTCCATAATGAGTGGGTACTAATTGTTGATTGCGACGAACGCATTACCCCAAAACTTTGGGAAGAGATTGCCGCAGCTATTCAAAATCCCGATTATAACGGTTATTACATTAACCGGCGAGTATATTTTCTAGGTCAATGGATTCGTTACGGCGGCAGATATCCAGACTGGAATTTGCGTTTGTTGAAACACGAAAAAGGCCGCTACGAAAATCTGAAAACAGAAGATGTTCCCAATACCGGCGATAACGAAGTTCACGAACACGTCATCCTCAAAGGTCAGGTGGGATATCTCAAAAACGATATGCTGCATATAGATTTTCGGGATATCTACCAATGGCTGGAAAGACACAATCGCTATTCCAATTGGGAAGCTCGCCTTTATCTTAATTTTCTCATGGGCAAGGACGATTTGGAAACGATTAATGACGATAGCGATCGATTAAATAGATTTATCAGAATCATCCGCAATCCGGTGCAACGCAAGCGCTTTCTCAGAAAAGTTTGGGTCTGGTTACCTTTTAAACCCGCACTGAGATTTATGATTACCTACATTATTCAACTCGGATTTTTAGATGGTAGAGCAGGGTACATTTATGCGAGATTAATGAGTCAGTACGAGTATCAAATAGGGATAAAACTTTATGAGTTACGGCGTTTTGGCGGTCATTTGAACGTTTCGCCTAAGTCGGTTAACCCTGCTCAAGAGGTTTCGCAGATCCCTAAAAGTAATTAAACAGAAATTCAATTACCGCTATTTCCGACAAAGTTATTTGTTAATTGTTCGCTCGCGATGCTTTGAAGATGAAACCATGACGCCTGCTACTCCTGACTTCAGTTCTGACAGGGCTACTTCTGGATCGTATCTAAGCAGTGAGACTGAATTGCCTCTGCTGGATGGACAGCCTTGGATCGATCTACGCAAATACAACCAATCTGGATTCGATCGCGGTCGTCCGGGTTGGTATGTGTTGCTTTGGTGGTTGGTGCAAGCGATCGCGTTTCCCCTGACTCCCCACAATCTGCACGCGCCGCGAGCGGCTTTGCTGCGGCTGTTTGGCGCTAAAATTGGCAAAGGCGTCGTCATCCGACCGACAGCGCGTTTTACCTATCCGTGGAAAGTCGAAATTGGGGATTACAGCTGGATTGGAGATGACGTTGTTTTTTACAGTCTCGATCGCATTAGCATCGGTCGCCACAGCATTATTTCGCAAAAAACTTACCTTTGTACCGGTAATCACGACATTCAAGACCCAGCTTTTGCCCTCATAACGAAGAGTATTGAAATCGGTAACGGTGTTTGGGTGGCAACTGATTGCTTTATCGGGCCAGGAGTGAAAATAGGCGCTAATGCTGTTGTGGGTGCCCGCAGCAGTGTGTTTCGCAACTTGCCTGCGGGACAGGTTTGCTGGGGTAGCCCCTGCCGTCCCCATCATCCCAGAGAGATGAGGGATAAAGGGTGAACTACCGACACTTCTCTAACGAGTAAGTGTCGGCTTCTAACTTCACAGCTCGTTGCCCTTTCACCTTACGGCTATTCGGTCTTACACAAGCTCTCAGGTCGATCTTGGTTTTCAATGTACTGCTTAAGGGTTGAAATGGTTGCTCCACCGCAACTGGCAGCAAAATAAGAGCCATTCGGTGAAAACATCTTTCCAGTAAAACGCTGCTAGGTAATCCGTAAATTCCTGTCGAAGTTTGCGAGAAGTTACAGATTTGAGGTTATTGAGCAGATTGCTGAGAGCTATGTGGAGTAATTTTCTAGTAGTAGTTAACCTGGACATTTCCGGACATTCCGTGATATCATTTCGGATGACTTGGCTGTTTGACCGGGCGACGCTGGATGGAACACATTGTAGAGAGCGCCGCTCGTCGGCGCGAGAATTAACATATACTTCTGGGTCAGGTTATACTTAATAAAATAAACGAATTTAAGCAGCTTTTGTCGTGTACGCACTCAAAAGAGAATTAAAACTAAATAATCGAGAAATTTCTCTGATGCGCGGCGGGGCTGGCTATCGCAGGTTTGTTTATAACTTTGGACTCCAACTCCTCACAGCAAGTTGGGGATTTGAAAATATCCCAGCCAGTGACTCTAAGCGCATTGATGCGATTAAAAAAATCTTCACGCAAGTGGTAATGAAAAGGTCTGAATATGCGTGGATGAAAAAATACCCTTCCACCGTATATCAGTCAGCTTTTCAAGACTTGAAAAATGCTTTCAATCAATGGCGTAAAGGCTTGGCAGAGTTCCCAAAAAAGAAAACTAAAAAGCAAGGAGACTCGTTTACTGTTTATAAAACGTCCGGGGTTTATCCAGAAAAAGGTAAACCAGCATTACCTTTCACGAATAGAGTGGTAATAGAAGATTTGAATATAGCTGGCATGATGGCCAACCACAAACTAGCTAGTGCGATAAGCGACAATTGCTTTTATGAAGTACGTCGCCAATTAGTTTATAAGCAAGC
>NZ_JACJPW010000119.1 GCF_014696265.1 Aerosakkonema funiforme FACHB-1375
AATGTGCTGTTACTATTTTTCGCCGCAGATCGAGGGAATATGCTTTCATTAGCTTTGACTACAACAATCATATCTTATTGTACCTCTTTACAGCGGGAACCGCTGTATATCCCTGTTGTTTCTGTCAAATTTTAAGGAATTGGGAAAGATCTTGTTTAAGAATTTTAGTCTGGAATTAAGGTTGTAGAAATTTAGTATAAATTCCCACCCCTTTTCAGTTGCACCATAATTTGGGCGTGCGTGTCCTCGTCGTCTTGGATGCAGACCCAACTCTTTGGGATTGCTGACTGCTACAGTTACATATAGCTATTTTAATAAAAATTTACAAAAAAAATCTGGGCGGACTCATGTATAGAAGAATAAAGTAGAAAATGATCCTAGTCAAATAATTGCACTGGAGTTAGCAGATGGATGTAGTAACGTTGACGGCTTTCTTAACTCCTTTCTTACCCTACCTTTTGAAGGCAGGGGAAAAAGCCGCAGAAGAGGCAGGTAAAAAATTGGGTGAAGGGTTGGGTGCTGGTGCATGGGAAAAAGCAAAGGCTTTGTGGACTAAGTTGCAGCCGAAGGTAGAAGCAAAGCCAATGGCAAAAGGTGCAGCAGAGGAATTAGCCAACTCTCCCAAAGATGACGATGCTAAAGAGACTCTTCAGAAACAACTGAAAAAATTGTTAGACGAAGATCGAGCTTTAGCTGCTGAAATAGCTCGGTTGTTAGAGGAAAATCCCGAAACCGTTGCGAAGGCTATTAATACTTATAATGTTGCACAGAATGTGACTGGTGATTACAATAAGTCGATTGCAGTAGTTCAAGGAGATGGAACTATCAATTAGTTAATGAGAATAGAAGATATGAGGCTAAAGTAGTGCTGAAAAGATATTTGAGAAAGCTTCTCAAACGCATATATATAATTCTCTCTAAGTTAGCTCGTTCTTTTAGTAAAAAACGTCGCAAGATAAGGCGCGGATTTGGGCATGAGTTAAGCCATAAAACTAATAATATTTATGCAAAGAATACTAACATTGCTAAACTTGAGGAAAAAACTAAATCTGAGTTTCAATCTGCACAACCAATTTCTAGTTATAAAGAAGATAATGTTGTTCAAAATTCAAAAGGCGATGGCAATATTTTAGTTGGCGTTGTAGGCGGTAATCTAACTATTAATTATCGTCGTCCAGTCGATAGACCTTTCCAAGCACCAAATTTACCTACTAATTTTGTCGATCGCCCTGACATTAGCCGCAGTCTTAAAGCTGGTTTGTTGGCGAATACCACCTCTAATTCTGGCGTTTTATTAGTTAGTGCATTGCATGGCTTAGGGGGAATTGGCAAGACGACCTTAGTTGCTGCCTTAGCTCACGATACTGATATTCAAAAGCGTTTCTCTGGCGGGGTGCTGTGGGCTACATTAGGTCAAACTCCTGATATTATCTCACTGCTAAGTAGTTGGGTAAAAGCTCTCGGAGACTACGAATTTCCGGCACGAACCATCGAAGAAACCTCAAATCATTTACGCGGCTTACTGCAAGAAAAAGCTGTTCTGTTAGTTGTTGATGACGTTTGGGACTCAGACCACCTTAAGCCCTTCTTAGTCGCCAGTTCCCAATCTCAGGTAATCGTGACCTCGCGTCGAGTTGATGTGGCTGATGGTGTAACAGCGAAACTAACAGAACTAAATTTGATGACACCAGAGGAGTCTCTGGCATTATTGTCGAAATCTTTAGAACGGGAATTAATCACAGGAGAAGGACAAGAAGCTTTACAGGTTGCTAAAGCAGTAGGATATTTACCACTTGCTTTGAACTTGGTGGCAGCCAGAGTAAAGCGGGGAGTAGCTTGGAGCGAATTAGAAGCAGCTTTAAAGGCAGAGGTAGCCAGATTAGAAGAGTTAGAAGGACCTCGCAGCAAGCAAGCTTTAGAAGCAACCTTCAATTTGAGTCTGAAAGCACTAAAAGACTATAGCGAAGCAGCTTGGCACAATTTTATCTGGTTGGGGGTATTACCTGAAGATGTCACCATCACCGCACCGATGACGGCAAATCTTTGGGATATTTCTGTTACAGATGCTAAAAAGCGTTTGGAACTGTTATGGAATGACGCGCTATTGCAATCTAACTCACCTGTAGAAATCGCGGGTGCTAGTTGGAATAGCTATCGGATGCACGACTTGTTACACGATGTTGCCCGCCGACTGCTGACATCTACAGCAGGGATAGGGATTAGTTTACCTGAAGCTCACAGAAAGTTATTAGCACGATATCAGCAGAAAACTCAAAATGGGCAATGGCATACTTTGGCTGATGATGGCTACATTCATCAGCGTTTAGTGTGGCATTTAGAGCAAGCGCAATGGACAGAAGAAATTCACCAACTGCTACGGGAGACAGCCGCCAATGGTCGCAATGGTTGGTATGAAGCGCGAGAACGTTTAGGACAAACGGCTGGCTATATCAGCGATATTTCTCGGATTTGGGAAATAGTGGATGCCAATCAAACGCCAACCTCTAAAATTATTGGTTGGCAATGCCGCTATGCGCTGATTGTTGCTTCCCTGAATAGCTTGGCGAAAAATATTCCTCCTGCTTTGCTGGTGGCACTGGTGAGAAAACAGGTGTGGACTCCAGAACAGGGTTTAGCTTATGCTTTGCAGATTCCAGAGCCACAGCAGAAAGTAACAGCTCTTACGGAACTAGCAGAGATAGAAAATTGCTTGTCTGTAATTCTCAAAGAAAAAGCACTACAATCTGCCCTCAAAGCTGCCCAAGCCATTGAGGATGAGAGGTATCGCGCCGATGCCCTGAGTGCAATAGCTCCCAAACTGCCAGAAACTTTGTTACCCGAAGCCCTCAAAGCTGCCCAAGCCATTGAGTCTGAGTATCTTCGCGTCCTAGCCCTGAGTGCAATAGCAGACAAACTGCCAGAGGTGTTACCTCTCATACTCAAAGCTGCCCAAGCCATTAAGGATGAGCAGCATCGCGCCAAAGCCCTGAGTGCAATAGCAGACAAACTGCCAGAGGTGTTACCCAAAGCCCTCAAAGCTGCCCAAGCCATTAAGGATGAGCAGCATCGCGCCGAAGCCCTGAGTGCAATAGCAGACAAACTGCCAGAGGTGTTACCCGAAGCCCTCAAAGCTGCCCAAGCCATTGAGTATAATGACTTGGCTCGCGCCCATGCCCTGAGAGCTTTAGCCGACAAACTGCCAGAAACTTTGTTACCCGAAGCCCTCAAAGCTGCCCAAGCCATTAAGAATGAGGAGTATCGCACCCTAGCCCTGAGAGCTTTAGCCGACAAACTGCCAGAAACTTTGTTACCTGAAGCCCTCAAAGCTTCCCAAGGCATTGAGTCTGAGTATCTTCGCGCCCTAGCCCTGAGTGCAATAGCAGACAAACTGCCAGAGGTGTTACCCGAAGCTCTCAAAGCTGCCCAAGCCATTGAGTATGAGAGGTATCGCGCCGAAGCCCTGAGTGCAATAGCAGACAAACTGCCAGAGGTGTTACCCGAAGCCCTCAAAGCTGCCCAAGCCATTGAGGATGAGAGGGATCGCGCCGAAGCCCTGAGTGCAATAGCAGACAAACTGCCAGAAACTTTGTTACCCGAAGCCCTCAAAGCTGCCCAAGCCTTTGAGTATAAGAGGTGTCGCGCCGAAGCCCTGAGAGCTTTAGCCGACAAACTGCCAGCGGTGTTGCCCGAAGCCCACAAAGCTGCCCTAGCCATTGAGGATGAGTCGGATCGCGCCGAAGCCCTGAGAGCTTTAGCCGACAAACTGCCAGCGGTGTTACCCGAAGCCCTCAAAGCTGCCCAAGCCATTAAGGATGAGCAGTATCGCGCCGAAGCCCTGAGAGCTTTAGCCGACAAACTGCCAGCGGTGTTACCCGAAGCCCTCAAAGCTGCCCAAGCCATTGAAAATGAGTATCATCGCGCCGAAGCCCTGAGAGCTTTAGCCGACAAACTGCCAGCGGTGTTACCTCTCATACTCAAAGCTGCCCAAGCCTTTGAGTATGAGCAGTATCGCGCCGAAGCCCTGAGTGCAATAGCTCCTAAACTGCCAGAAACTTTTTTACCCGAAGCCCTCAAAGCTGCCCAAGCCATTGAGGATGAGAGGTATCGCGCCGAAGCCCTGATTGCAATAGCTCCCAAACTGCCCGAAAGTTTGTTACCCGAAGCCCTCAAAGCTGCCCAAGCCATTGAGGATGAGAGGTATCGCGCCTATGCCCTGATTGCAATAGCTCCCAAACTGCCAGAAACTTTGTTACCTGAAGCCCTCAAAGCTTCCCAAGGCATTGAGTCTGAGTATCTTCGCGCCGAAGCCCTGAGTGCAATAGCAGACAAACTGCCAGAGGTGTTACCTCTCATACTCAAAGCTGCCCTAGCCATTGAGCATGAGTATTATCGCGCCGAAGCCCTGAGAGCAATAGCAGACAAACTGCCAGAGATGTTACCCGAAGCCCTCAAAGCTGCCCAAGCCATTGAGCATGAGTATTATCGCGCCGAAGCCCTGAGAGCAATAGCAGACAAACTGCCAGAGATGTTACCCGAAGCCCTCAAAGCTGCCCAAGCCATTGAGGAAGAGTGGTATCGCGCCTATGCCCTGATTGCAATAGCAGACAAACTGCCAGAGGTGTTACCCGAAGCCCTCAAAGCTGCCCAAGCCATTGAGTCTGAGTGTAATCGCGTCCGAGTCCTGATTGCAATAGCTCCCAAACTGCCAGAGATGTTACCCGAAGCCCTCAAAGCTGCCCAAGCCTTTGAGTCTGAGAAGTATCGCGCCGAAGCCCTGATTGCAATAGCTCCCAAACTGCCAGAAACTTTGTTACCTGAAGCTCTCAAAGCTGCCCAAGCCTTTGAGAATGAGGAGTATCGCGCCGAAGCCCTGATTGCAATAGCTCCCAAACTGCCAGAAACTTTGTTACCCGAAGCCCTCAAAGCTGCCCAAGCCTTTGAGAATGAGGAGTATCGCGCCAAAGTCCTGAGTGCAATAGCTACCAAACTGCCAGAAAATTTGTTACCCGAAGCCCTCAAAGCTGCCCAAGCCTTTGAGTATGAGCGGTATCGCGCCCAAGCCCTGAGTGCAATAGCTACCAAACTGCCAGAAAATTTGTTACCCGAAGCCCTCAAAGCTGCCCAAGCCATTGAGGAAGAGTACAATCGCGCCGAAGCCCTGAGAGCTTTAGCTCCCCATCTGTCACAGATGCCAGAAGTTAAACTTTTTTCCCTCTGGAAAGATACACTCCACTCTCTATCTCTCCGCACTCGCCCAAACTTGTTGAGAGACTTGGCAGAGTTAGAGCCAGTAATCTTTGCTTTAGGTGGTGAAGCAGTACTGGAAGACCTTTTTCATGCTATTCAGGATGTAGCTAAATGGTGGCGTTGAGGCACATCCACACCAATGCTATATTCGCCTGCAAAATGCTCCGATTAATTATATTGATAAACTACGATCGCATCCAGAAAAGACGATCGCACCCACAGAATCAGCCATCATTAAGGGCAAATGGGTATTGCTGCGAAACTTTTCCCAACGTGCGATCGCTTTCTCTTGTTGAGTTTGCTCTGGAAAAGGCGATCGCACCAAATCGACTAATGCTAATCATAAAAGGTGAATGTTTACTCTTTTTTTACTTGTAATCTCCTAAAACATCAATTACTTACTGATTAACTCAATAAACTCATTAACTACCGCCTCTGGATCGCGATCGCACAATTTTGAACTTCTTTGAGTTTAGCTTGGCTGAAATCACTACCGAAAATTTTGACTTCAGCTATTTTACCTGTCATAGAACTGGCAAAGGTTTCGTTTGCTTGTTGAATTTTAGTTTTTAATTCTGGCTGTTCATTTATTCTTGATGCTTCCATTTGTCTAGGAACTTCTTTAAATTACAAAAGCCACCTTAATTGCAAGATGGCTATGGCGAGTTTGAAACAATTACATCTAAAAACAGTGATATTATGCTGGTGACGAGAGGCTAAAACCCTTATAAATGCGTGTACCAATTTTGTACCACTGTGTACCAGTGAAAACGGCTGGAGGTATGGGCGGTACTGGACTCGAACCAGTGACATCCTGCTTGTAAGGCAGGCGCTCTACCAACTGAGCTAACCGCCCGTTTTCAGCGCACAATTACATATAGTAGCAGACTATTTTTAAAATGCCAAGTGGTGGAACGCACGATCGCATAACTTTATGGAGTTTACCTGTTGTCGCGGGTTTCACGTTCGGACAGACGCAGAGTGGGAACCTGACTTTGCTTGTGTCAGGCGGGTTTCTGTTCGGGGGACTGATGTTTGGGCCGGATTTGGATATCTACTCGCGGCAGTTCCAACGCTGGGGTTGGTTGCGCTGGATATGGATTCCTTATCAAAGAAGCCTGCGCCATCGGTCTTTTTTATCGCATGGGCCAATTATCGGTACGGCGTTGCGATCGGTCTATCTTATCTGTGGCATAGTTGCGCTGGGGTCGGTTTTGTGCTTGGTGGCGGAATGGTTGGGAGTGGCGATCGCCAGTTGGCAGGAACTCGCTAAGTTAGTTTTGGCTTCCCTTGTGCAACACTATAACGAGTGGATCGCTTTGTATATCGGTTTAGAATTGGGAGCGATGAGCCATTCTTTATCCGATTGGAGCGGTTCTGCTTACAAGCGCTTTAAAAGTGGTGGGTTAAAGGCTATCATGCCTAAGAGGAAGAAGGGCAGGCGGAAATCTTCGCCAGTGAGGGTGAAGAAACGAACCGCCAAGACGCAGAGAACGCAGAGGAAAGATGGCTGAAGATTCTAGTTTAGCAGCATTGCAAAGGTTAATTGATGTGGTGGCGAAGTTGCGATCGCCTGATGGTGGCTGTCCGTGGGATTTGGCCCAAACGCCCCAATCTCTGATTCCTTATGTGATCGAAGAAGCTTACGAGGTGGTGGATGCGATTCGCGGTGGGGATAAGGATGCGATCGCAGAAGAATTGGGAGATTTACTATTACAAGTAGTATTGCAAGCTCAAATTGCTAGCGATTGCGGTCAATTTAGTTTAACTGAAGTTGCTGAAGGGATTACAGAAAAACTGATTCGCAGACATCCTCATGTGTTTGGCGATGTGCAAGTTGAAAGTGCGGAAGAAGTACGTCAAAATTGGGAAGAAATTAAAGCCGCAGAAAAAGGTGAAGCGACGGACGCACCGCAGTTACTAAGTTCTAAGTTAAGTCGCTATGGGCGAACTTTGCCACCGTTGATGGCGGGAATGAAAATTTCTCAAAAAGCTGCTGCTGCTGGGTTTGAATGGCCGAATATTGAAGGTGTTTGGGATAAATTTAAGGAAGAATTGGCAGAATTAAAACACGCGGTCGGACATGAAGAAAAACGGAGGCAAGAAGAAGAATTAGGGGATTTGCTGTTTGTAATAATTAACCTGGCGCGTTGGTATGACCTCGATCCTTCAGCCGCTTTGCAGGGAACAAACGAGCGATTTATTCAGCGCATCATCAAAATGGAAATAGCAGCCGATCGTCCTCTTTCCGATTATACTTTAGATGAATTGGAACAACTTTGGCAACAAGCAAAAGCGAAACTTGCGAAAAATACTAAATAGTCATGAGAGCCAAATTATAGCAAACTCTTTCATGGTCTTTCGGGTTAGGCGTGGAAAATGTTTGTATATGCTACAGATTATGTGGGATGGTCGGTTACAGCACGGGAAGTAAATTATCGATCGAAAATGCTCAAATTATCGCCCGTGCCTAACCCATCCTACGATTAGATAAGTTTATATTATTACTAAAGACTTCTTCCCCTAGCCCCTAATCCCTAGCTCCTAGCCCCTAGCTATAGTTTATGAGAAACTGGAGGTGTGCTTAACCATATCCCGATAATAACCGACAACCTCTTTAGTTTCGCCGATACACTTCACCTGTCCTTTGTCCAGCCAAAGCACGCGATCGCAAGTTTGCTCGATCAAATCCAGTTCGTGAGATACTAATAAAACAGTCGCATTCGCATCCCAGAACTTTTGCAGACGCTGTTTGCATTTATTTTTAAAGCGTTGGTCTCCGACCGCTAAAACTTCATCGAGAATGAGAATATCAGGATGTACATCGGTAGCGATCGCAAATCCCAACCGCGATACCATCCCCGAAGACAAAGCTTTGACCGGCACATAAGCATAATCTTCCAGTTCTGCAAACTCTAAAATAGGTTTGACCCGTTCTCGCATCTCTCGTCTGGAAAACCCCAGCATCACCCCATAAAACACAATATTATCCAGCACAGATATTTCTGGGTCAAACCCCGCTTCCAACTCGATCAGGGGTGCAATTTTACCCCATATTCGCACAGAACCGGAAGTTGGCTGCAATATACCGCAGACTAGCTTCAGCAAGGTGGATTTACCTGCGCCATTTCCACCAATAATTCCCAATTTCTCCCCTGCTTCTACAAACAGATCTACCCGATCCAGCACCAAATTCTTCGCAGGCTGACGGTACTTGCCTTCCAGAAAAGATAAAATTGTTTTCTTCAAGTCATAAGAAAATTCCTCTTGCGTCCGTCGCCACAGGGACACTTGTTCCAGACAAATCGCGTACATCTACAACAAATCCATGAACTGGTGCTGCCAGCTATCAAATAATTTCCATCCTACAGCCAAAACCACCAGGCTACTGAGCAAAGAGCTGCCTATTAAGGCAAAATTAGGAGAATGGCCTGACAAAGCGATCTGACGAATGCTTTCAATGATTAAGGCTATAGGGTTAAAGACCAAGAACGGACGGATAGTGGCGGGTACGATCGCCGCCGGATAAAACACCGGAGAGCCAAACCACAGGATAGACACCACTAACTCATAAAAGTAAGGCAAATCGCGAAAGAACACAAACAGGGCACTGACGATAAATCCGATACCAGTACACAAGCAAGCCAAAGACAGCAACGGTAACAGCAAAGCGACCACATTAAGTAAACTCTTGGATGTGATCAATGTGGCGATCGCCAGTATTGGCAAGCAAGCGCTGCTAAACTGAAACACATTCGCCGCAATCATCGACATCGGAAAAACGTTTATCGGTAGGCGAATCTTGTTCAAAAGCGCCCCATTGCTTACCAAACTCGGCAAGGCTTGGGTGGTAGAAGCTGAAAAAAAGTTGATCGCGACTAACCCTACAAACACATCCAGCATATATTTGAACAGGGAGTTATGATAGTAGGACGCAAAAGCCATGCCAAAAATCGCCGTATATCCACCCGTCATCATCACGGGATTTAACAGCGACCAATACACTCCCAAGATAGAACCGCGATAACGCACCTTTAGGTTGCGCGTTACCAAGACCTGTAATAATTCCAGATATCGAATCAGATCGTTAGCAGAACTCGAATCTAAAAATTTGAATGTTTTACTTACTCCCACCACACTACCCTGCGAACGAAGCTAGTTAGTTGTACTAACCTTGAAACTATACGCTGCAAGTTAAATAATGTCCATGACCACCTCGCAAATTGCCTCGTCTTCCCTAACTTCGATCGCTCAACAAACCCGCCAAGCAGCGCGACGGCTGGCGGTGCTTTCCGCTGAGGTAAAAAATGAAGCGATCGAAGCTGTGGCCCAAGCCTTAGAGTCTGCAACTCCGGAAATTTTGGCAGCGAATGCAGCAGACTGCGAAGCGGCTGTGGCAGCTAATATTGCCAAACCGCTGATCGCGCGGCTAAAGTTAGATGAAACTAAGCTTAAGGCTGCGATCGCAGGCGTGCGAGATGTGGGGCGTTTGCCAGACCCCATAGGCGTTGTGGATATTCACCGCGAACTCGATGAAAAACTGATCCTCAAGCGCATTAGCTGTCCTCTGGGGGTTTTGGGCGTCATTTTTGAGGCGCGTCCCGATGCGGTGATGCAAATAACGAGTTTAGCCATCAAATCGGGTAACGGCGTTATTCTCAAAGGCGGACAAGAAGCCGTTCGCACCTGTCAAGCTTTGGTAAGGGCAATTCATTTGGAATTGGGATATACGGAAGTTTCCCCAGCAGCAGTGCAATTGCTAACTACGAGAGAAGAAACTCTGGCAATGCTGAAGTTGGATGAATATATAGATCTGATTATTCCCAGAGGTTCCAATTCGTTTGTCAGATTTGTGCAGGAAAATACCCGCATTCCAGTCCTGGGTCATGCAGAGGGAATTTGCCATATATATATAGATGAAGCGGCAGATATCGTGAAGGCAGTAAATATTACAGTTGACGCCAAAACCCAGTATGCAGCTGCTTGCAATGCGATCGAAACTTTGTTAGTTCACAAATCAGTAGCCCGAGATTTCCTGCCTTTGGTGGCGGCGGCTTTGCAAACTCGTCATGTCGAATTGCGCGGCGATGAAGCCACCCGCAAAATTTTAAAAATATCTCCAGCGACAGAGGCAGATTGGGCAACAGAATACACTGATTTGATTTTATCGATCAAAATAGTCGATTCTCTGGAAGATGCGATCGCTCACATCCACAAATACGGTTCCAAACATACCGAAGCCATAGTCACCGAAAATTCATCCACCGCCGCGACATTTCTCGCCCAAGTTGACGCTGCCGGAGTCTATCATAACTGTTCCACTCGCTTTGCCGATGGCTTCCGCTACGGCTTCGGTGCAGAAGTAGGAATTAGCACCCAAAAAATGCCACCGAGAGGCCCTGTTGGATTGGAAGGTTTGGTAACTTATAAGTATCAAGTTGTCGGCGACGGTCATGTTGTCGCCACTTACGCCGGTAAAGATGCCAAACCTTTTACGCATCGAGATCTGTAATTGGTAATTAACACAAGTTGCTAGTTATTTGCTTTCTGGGTATGTTGTTGGGCTCATATCCTTGTTATCCCTCGAATCAGGGGGCTAAAGCCCAACTACGTACCTAATTTAAGCTTGAATAATGTAACTAGCAACTTGCGATAATATCATGTCCGGTTGCATCGGTAGCGTCAAAAAGAGAGCGCTCACATCTGTGTTCATCTGTGGTTAAATTTTCACCCACGATTCGTGCAGACAATCCTTAACATCATTCTTACAGTACCGATGCTACCGGACACGATATAATTAGTCATCGGTCATTTGCTTTCCCACAAATAATAAATGTCTGATGGCTAATAAGTACAATTCTAAAGAATACTGAAGATTTAATCTCACAAACATTTAGGAGTGAGGAGAAAATTTCTTCCGACGCCCTAATCCCTAACCCCTAATCCCTAACCCCTAATTATGGATTGCATTCACGTTACTGGAATTAGTTGCTACGGTTACACTGGCTACCTACAAGAAGAACAGGTACTGGGACAGTGGTTTGAAGTGGATCTTACTTTATGGCTGGATTTGTCAAAAGCAGCTAAAAGCGATGCGATCGAAGATACCCACGATTATCGCAGCACGATCGAAACAGTAAAGCATTTGGTGAAGTCATCTAAGTTTGCATTAATCGAAAAGTTAGCCGAGACGATCGCATCCACTATCCTGGAAACTGAGAAGGTAACGCAAGTTCGAGTTAAGGTGACAAAGCCCTCAGCCCCGATTCCCGACTTTGGCGGTAAGATCGCAATCGATATTACCAGGGGAAAACCGCAGTAACTTTAGCAAGAAGGGAAAAACAGTGCCATTTCGCATATTGAGTTTAGACGGCGGGGGTATTCGCGGCGTTATCCCTACCGTTATTCTTGAGGAAGTAGAAAAATTAATCGATCGCCCTTTAAATCAGTACTTCGATTTGATTGCAGGGACTTCCACTGGGTCGATTTTAGCAGCTGCGATCGCCACAGGACGAAGAAGCCGGGAAATCCTCGAACTCTACAGGCAAAAAGGCAAAATTATCTTCCCCTACACCAGTCGTTGGTCACCTCAGCGACTAAAATTGCTGTTGGAATACGGTTTCTCAGCGCCTAAATTTTCCGATCGAGGTTTGATTAACGCTTTGAAAGAGCAGTTCGGTAACACGAAGCTGTCTGACATCGACACATCGCCACGATTGTTAATTACCGCCTACGACACGATCGATCGACAAACGATCGTTTTCAAAAGCTGGCAAAAATACAAACCTTGGATAGATGCTCCCTTGTGGGAACTGTGTGTTTCTTCCTCCGCTGCACCAACTTATTTCCCCGCACATTTACTGAAAACTCAAGACAAAGACTACTCCCTCATTGACGGCGGCGTTGGAGCGAACAATCCTACCGCCTGCGCCGTTGCAGAAGCACTCCGCCTAGATAATCCCGTCAGGGAAATTTCTGTTCTCTCCATTGGTACGGGGAATTCAACTAATTCAATTCCCTTTGCACAAGTTCGCGCCTGGGGAATAGGAAATTGGATATGGGGAGGACGCTTGATAGAAGTATTATTCGATGCTTCCGCCGACATTAACGATTATATTACTCGCCAAGTAATGAGTCCTCCAGAACTTGGCGGTAGAGCGTCTACTCGTTACCTGCGCCTGCAACCTACCATCAAGAAAGATATGATAGATGACGCCACAGAGCAAAATATTTCCAGGTTAATAGAGTTGACACAAAACTATATGCAGCCGAATCGAGAAGTACTCAAAAACTTCTTACAACAAAACTTTTCTTAACAGATGACTCCCTGACCGCCGTAAGATTATCGATCGCAAGTTACCTGTTGTTCTTTTCTCCCCCACTCTCCCGCTCTCCCACTCCCCCCAAAGCATACATATTCTTTGCGCGGTCAGGGAGTAGCGCTGAGTGCTGTCACCCACCATCACCATCATCTGTAAAAAAAATGAACATTTTTCACCATAAAAAATCTCGCCTAAATTTATCGCTACAGACTTCGATCGGAGCGAGATGAACCTGTATCGACGTATTGAAGCATTGAATATGAGGGCTGATTACGCTCGCTACAAGGAGGCGTAATCCGTAATGGAATACCTCTGTTATCCCTAATCGGCATAGTAATCTGACCCCCATTAGCTGGTAACGTAATTCTGATACTGATATCCCATTTAGGTGCGGATCTGCACCAGTTTCCCCACACTACTAATGCGAATAAAGAATCATTAGGCTTTAACACAAAACTGCTGCGAACAGGCGACCCCCAAAAACCCGATGTCAAAGGGCGACCGATCGGTAACGGTCGTCCTTGTCCGTCCACTATTTGCATTCGGCTAGATGTATTTAGCGCACAGGGTCGAGAACTCTTGTTCGTAATATAAAAGTTACCTCCCAGCGACTGTGAATCTCTACTCCATCCTTGCGCTACACCCCTGAGTGCAGAAGCTTGACATGGTGCGATCGCTTTAGTATTTGCTGAGACTAAGGTGGGTGAGAACAAATTTTGTTTCAGACCGAAAATAGATACTAAGTCAGTAGAGACTGCGTTTGCAGCCAGGGGATTTAGCAAATTTAAAGCCACGGCAGTTAGTGCCAGCCAGATTTTTTTGGGATCGTTGGGTGAAGCCTGCATAACAATTATACAAAGTACCTATTTACCCATTCAAATCTAAAAAAATTTAAATTGCCACTACCGCTCAGTCAGGAGTGATCTCATATCCGGTAGCATCGTTTACATAAAAAATGAGTTATTATCTAATTTCTTATCTGCGTACCCTACGGGAAGGCTATCGCCTACATCTGCGTTTATCTGTCTACATCTGCGGTAAAAATTTAACCCCTAATTCCCACAAATAATCTTTCGCATCATTCTTACACTACCGATGCAACCCGATACAAACAGTCCAACTATCCTTCGAGATGATGACAGTCCCTAACTAAGACCACCCCACTTCGTCACCTGGCAAATCTTTACCGATCGACAAATAGCGATCGCTTCAAGCTGGGAGTAATTTCCACCTAAAATTTGGGAATAATAAAAGTAGCCTCGCTAACTCCTTCTCAATCAATCGGCACAGACACAATGAAACTGAGAATCCTAACTGCTACGGCTATTTTGGCACCTGTATGCTTAGCAACTGCACCAGCTAGCGCCGTCAATCCCGAACACCTCCAACAGTTACTGAACACCAATATTTGTCAAAAATGTGACTTGAGTGGCGCTGACTTAAAAGGTGCGAATCTCAATGGTGCTGATTTGAGGGGTGCAAATCTCAATGGTGCCGATTTGAGTGGTGCCAAACTGAATGCTGCCAATTTGTCTAATGCAGACCTGACAAATGCCAAGTTGACTGGTGTCGATCTCAAAGATGCCAATTTGACTGATGTAGTTGGACTTTCCTCTGGCAATCTTGCCACTCCAACTCAAGGAACGCAACAGGTAACAGCGCCTCTGCAACCAGGAAACGGACATTTCACCCCACCAGATCGCATCCCCACTCAAACCGGAGGTGCGGGCGCAAGGTAGATGAGAATAGGAAATGTGGGAATAACCAAAATAACCACGCTTTCTCTGAAATGAACTACTAAGGATGGTACAGAAAAATGAAACTGAAAATCCTAACTGCTAGCTCTTCGCGGCAGGTGACAGCACCTTTGCAAGGTGGAAACGGACATTTCACCACTCCCGATCGCATCCCCACTCAAACCGACGGGGCCGGTTCATCAGGATTCTAGCTTTCGGTATAGAAGAAAAAATGAGGATGTTTGTAGAGGAAAATCCTGATGTATCCCCGTCTTAAATACCTCACCCTTGCTACTCTAATTCCGATCTTCTCGTTAATATATTGCCTACAGCTAGTAGGAATTTCTTTGGCAAAATCCAGCCATTTAGTTCTGGCGCAAGGTACAGATGGGGTGAATTTGTCCCCACAAGACCGAAAGACACAAGCAGATCGGCTGTTACAGATCGGAATTCAACAATTTTACAGCAGTCAGTTTCGCGAAGCTCTCCAAACTTTTGAACAAGTTAGGACAATATATATAGAAATAAATGACAAAACAGGTATTGCGTCAGCGCTCAATAATATAGGGGAAGTTTACAACGAGCTCGGTCAACCTGACAAGGCGATGGAAGTGTTGCAACAAGCTTTGAGTATCCGCACACAATTAAGCGACAAAGCAGGTGTTGGCGAAACACTCAATAACCTGGGAATACTTTACAGAGATACCAGTCAATATGGCAAAGCTTTGGAAATGTTGCAGCAAGCTTTGGCTATCCGTAGAGAAGTGGGCGATCGCATCGGTGAAGGACGCACCCTCTTCAACATGGGAGTTGTTCATCGCAGATTAAGTCGATATCCTCAAGCTTTAGAATTCTATCAGCAAGCATTAGAAATTGCCAAAGCAACGGGAGATCGCATTAACGAAGGGCGATTGCTCAATGGGATGGGATATGTTTACAATAATTTAGGCCAATATACCCAAGCGCTAGAGTTTTATCAGCTAGCTTTAGCCATTCGTAAGAGTATAGGCGATCGCTCTGGTGAAGCTGCTACCTTGGGAAATATAGGGATAGTTTACGATTATCTAGGCCAATATCACAAAGCGATCGAGTTCTATCAGCAAGCACTCTCGCTCTCTAAAACAATTGGCAAAATTGTAAGTGCAGGGAATATCCTCAGTAACATAGGCGGAGTTTACTACAGTTTGGGTCAGTATCCCCAAGCGCTAGATTCCTACCAGCAAGCCTTAGCAATTATCCAAAAAACTGGCGACAAGTTTGTTGAGGCAGCTACGCTGAACAACATCGGATTAACTTACAATCGTCTGGGTAAGTATTCTCAGGCATTGGCGTTTTATCAACAAGCATTAGCGATTCGTAAAAGTATAGGCGATCGCGCAGGTGAATCAAACACTCTCGGTAATATGGGGGTAGTTTATGATACGCAAGGTCAGTATGCCAAGGCGCTGGAGTTGTTTGAACAAGCTTTAGCAATTCGTAAAAGTATAGGCGATCGCGCCGGCGAAGGAGGCACCCTTAATAGCATTGGTTCTATTTACAAAAGTCTAGGTCAGTATCCGCAAGCATTAGATACTTATCAGCAAGCATTAGCTATTCAAAAAGAAGTAGGCGATCGACCGGGCGAAAGGATTACTCTCAGCAACATCGCCAAACTTCTAGAAACGCAAAATAAACCAGAACTAGCTATTAGTTTCTACAAACAATCCGTCAACGTCACAGAAGCTATTCGTAAAGATTTAGAGAAACTTTCGCGAGAGCAACAACAATCATATACCACAACTGTTGCCGATACTTATCGCTCCTTAGCTGACCTATTATTAAAGCAAAATCGCGTGCTGGAAGCACAACAAGCCTTGGACTTGCTCAAACTCCAAGAACTAGACAATTACCTTCACAATGTACGCGGAAACGAGCAAACATCTCAAGGCGTTGATTTGCTACCCCAGGAACAGAAAGTCCAAGAAAATTATGCAGCCATTCAAAACAAAGCAATTGAATTGGGAAAAGAACTCGCCCAACTGCAAAAGATTCCCGAAGCAAACCGCACCCCAGCGCAACAGCAACGCATTGTCGAACTCGTACAAATTCAGCAGCAAATTAGAGCGGAATTTAATAATTTTATCAACAATCCAGCCGTGGTAGCGCTGACACAACAACTCAGCCAAAGTACTGGCGGTGAAAGTATCAATCTGCGAAGCCTCAACAAATTGCAAGCTCAACTAAAGCAACTGCAACGAAAGGCTGTCCTGTTATATCCGCTCATTCTAGAAGACCGCTTGGAATTGGTCGTAGTAACGAGTTACTCGCCCCCAATTAAACGCACAGTTAATGCCAAACGTCAAGATATAAATAAGTTAATTTTAGAATTGCGAACCGCGTTAACACAGCCGAATAGCGATGCCAAAACTCCCGCAGGCAAACTCTACGATTTGCTCATTAAACCAATAGAAAAAGACCTCAGACAAGCCGAAGCAGAGGCAATAATTTACGCTCCCGACGGACAACTGCGCTATCTTCCCATAGCCGCTCTTTACGATCGCAAACAATGGTTGGTACAGCGGTTTGCGATCAACAATATTACCGCTGCCAGTCTGACGGAGTTCAATAGCAAACCCCCATCACCACCCCGTATTTTAGCTGCTGCCTTTACCCAAGGTACGTACAATGTAACTGTAGGCAATCGTCAGTTAACTTTTGCGGGTTTACCCTTTGCTGGGAAAGAAGTAGAAAATCTGGCGGCAAGCATTCCCAGTACCACCAAACTATTAGATAATGCCTTCAATCCCCAAACTACTATTCCCCGTTTAAACGATTACAATATTATTCATTTGGCGACTCATGCGGCATTCGTAACCGGACAGCCAGAAGATTCTTTTATTCTATTTGGCGATGGCAGTAGAGTAACGCTGCGAGATGTGGAAAGTTGGTCATTACCGAATGTGGAATTGGTAGTGTTGAGTGCTTGCGAAACTGGTGTAGGCGGACAACTGGGAAATGGAGAAGAGATCTTGGGATTTGGCTATCAGATGCAGTTAACTGGTGCTAGAGCTGCGATCGCATCTTTGTGGTCAGTTTCCGACGGCGGCACGCAAGCACTTATGGATGCTTTTTATACTGCTATTCAGAAAGGCAACATCACCAAAGCCGAAGCTTTGCAACAAGCGCAAATAGCCTTAATTACCGGAGATTTTACAGCACTGGGAGAACAGCGGGGCATTGCCGTACAAGCACGCGCTCGCAGCAGCTTGCCACCTCAAGTAAGCGATCGCCTCAGTCATCCTTTTTACTGGTCACCCTTTATACTCATTGGTAACGGACTTTAATCAGCTTGCTAGTTGCGAAGGTAGCTGTACAAACGGATATTCAGTCTTTTAAGATTAAGTTAGATTATTATTCGCGATCGTCTATTATGCTTTCCCAGGAATCTTACCATGCCATTGACCGAAAAAAAGTGGTTTCAAGCTTTCCATTTCAATGGAAATCATCAAAAATTTTTGACTAATTTCAAGCTTTGCTCTTTCAATTTCCAGCCAATCAAAAATCCAAAATCCTCTCTTGCGAAGGTGGGCATCGTGACGGTCACCGCCAAGACGCCCACTTCGCGCAAAATCCAAAATCGTATGACTCTGAGATTTGTCTGGGTTTTTACCGCGACTTTAATTTTGTGCATTGCTACTAACATAAAGCCCAATTCCCACTCGATAACTTTTAATTCAGCACAAGCGCAAACAGAACCTATAACAGCAAATCCAGAAGCCGATCGATTGTTACAAATAGGCGTGGAACAGGCGAAAAGACGAGAGTTGCAAGAAGCTGTAGATATGTTCCGGCGGGTATTAGCTTTGAGTCAATACAATCGCGATCGCGAACGACAAGAGATCGCCCTCAATAACCTGGCAGTAGTTTATCGCACATCGGGTCAGCCGGATCGATCTGTACAATTTTATCAGCAAGCCTTCGACATTTTTCGCAACCCAGATATTTTGGTGAGAATGGCGGAATATCAACTGCAATTACAGCAGAGGTTAAAAGCGCTGGAATCCTATCAGAAAGCTTTCGCCATTTACAGACAAAGCAACAATAGCGATCGCGAAACGGAAACCCTCCTCAGCATTGCCGATCTTTATGTTCAATTAGGCGATTTTTCTCCCGGATTGCAAGCATATCGGGAAGCTTTAGCAACTTACCGCAGAAAGCAAAACTGTCAAAATGAAGATGCAACTCTACAAAGAATGGGACAAGTTTACGAAAGAATCGGTCAAAATAACCTGGCGAGACAATTATATCAGCAAGTAGCTCGACAGCAAGCCGATCGCAATCGGCAATGTGCTATGCGTGTAAGACGACAATCTTTACCAGTCAGTCCGATTATTCTTGGCGATGATGACATTTCCCCGCCAAGTCCGCCACCTCCCTCTGAACAAAATCCATTGCCAGCACCTATTCTTGAGGAAATCGGCAAACGCTAACAATTCGCCCAATACTATTTCATGTTTGCAATTAATAATTGTGGTTCATAATTTATGGCAACTTCAACAAACTACGAACAATCAACAATAAACGATAGATACAATAAGATTAATAAATAACAAACTCGATCGAACTCAATCATGGAGCAGTATTACCGTGCAACATCATCTGAAACTTCTCAGTCTTGTGAGTACAACGCTGCTTTTCTCCGTGGCTTCTTTCCCTATACTGACAGAAACCCTCAATTCAGATGTTCTGGCACAAACACCGACAATTGAAACTTCTCCCCTTCCTGCCAGTCCGGTTCCCAGCCTTTCACCCATCGAGCCTCTGCCGGAAATGTTGCTGCCTTCCCTTTCTACGATTCCGATTTTTTATCCTAATAATCCGTACCCGAATAATTCACTGCTGCGTCCCTTAAGAAGCAACCGCTCTGGCAGCTTGCTTTCTATTGAAATACCTTGTCAGGAACAAGTAGAAAATCTTCAGCAAAAGTTACAGGCTTGTCAGCAATTTTTAGCTATTCACAGACAAATTGGCGATCGCATTGGTGAAGGCGTTACGCTTAGTAACATTGCCTTAATTTATCGCGAACTCGGAAATTACGATCTAGCGCTGAATTTCTATCAACAAGCATTAGCAATTCAAACAGCAATTGGCAGCCGTGCGAGTACAGCAGCTACGCTCAACAACATTGGCTTAACTTATCACGAAGTAGGAGAGTATTCTCAAGCTCTAAATTTCTATCAGCAAGCCTTAGCAATTCACAAAGAAATCGGCAATCGAGTCAGTGAAGGACGCACTCTCAATAATCTAGCCGAACTTTATAGCCAATTGGGTCAGTATTCCCAAGCTAGGGAGTTTTATCAGCAAGCTTTGGCAGTGATAAAAGTTACTAAAGACAGCCCAAACCTTGGTAACACTCTGCATAACATTGGCTTACTCCACCAAAAATTAAACCAATATTCCCAAGCATTAGAATACTATCAGCAAGCTCTAGCGATTCGGAAAAATATTAACGATCGAACAGGTGAAGGTATAACCCTCAGCAACATAGCTTTGGTTTACGATAATTTGGGTCAACATTCCCAAGCACTAGACTCGCTTAAGCAAGCATTGGCAATTTTAACAGAAGTCGGCAACCGCGTGGGAGTTGGCAACGCTCTAGATAGTATCGGAATGGTTTACAAAAGTTTAGGTGACTATGCTTCTGCTTTGGAATATTATCAGCAAGCATTAGTAATTCTTAAAGAGATTGGCAATCGCGGATTGGAAAGGGTTACGCTCAGCAACATTGCGTCTGCCTTAGAAAGCCAAAACCAGCCAGAGTTAGCAATTGTTTTTTATAAGCAATCAGTCAATGTCACGGAAGCAATCCGTAAAAACTTGCGATCGCTCCCCCGCGAACAACAGGAATCCTATACAAAAACCGTAGCAGATACTTATCGCTCTTTAGCCGATCTCTTGCTCAAACAAAATCGTATATTAGAAGCACAACAAGTCATCGATTTACTAAAAGTTCAAGAATTGAATGATTATCTTGGTAATGTGAGAGGTAACGAACAAACATCTCAGGGTGTAGAATTACTACCCCAAGAACAGAAAGTTAACGCCGACTATGCTGCTATTCAAAATAGAGCTATTCAATTGGGAAAAGAACTTGCCGAATTACGAAAAATTCCCGAAGCAAATCGCACACCCGCTCAAGCTACGCGCATCGCCGAAATTGTCAAAGCGCAAGAAGCGATCGCAGCTGAATTTAACGCCTTCATCCGCAGTCCGGAAGTGCAAGCTTTAATAGCAGCACAAAGCCCAATTGTGAGAGATGGAAGTATCAGTTTGCGGCGGCTGAAAAATATTCAAGACAATTTGCAGCGCTTGGGACAAGGAGCAGTATTACTTTATCCTTTAATTTTAGAAGACCGCTTAGAATTAATTCTCACCACAGCCGATAGCCCGCCTATCCGTCGTACTGTTAGTGTCGAACGTTCAGAACTCAACCGGGCAATTGTGGAATTTCGCAGCGCTTTGCAAAATCCCGAATCCGATGCGAAAATTTCTGCCCAAAAGCTATACAAATGGTTAATCAAACCTTTGGAAAATGACCTAATTCAAGCCGAAGTGCAAACACTTATTTATGCTCCTGACGAACAGTTGCGCTACATTCCTCTAGCAGCTTTGCACGATGGCAAACAATGGTTGGTGGAGCATTTTCGCATCAATTATATTACTGCTGATAGCCTCACAGATTTCAACACGCAACCGCCAGATAAACCGCAAGTTTTAGCGGCTGGTTTTACCAAAGGTAGCTACACATTTCGTATTGGCGATCGCGAATTTTTCTTCGCTGGATTGCCTTTTGCTGCCCGCGAAGTAGACAATTTAGTCACGATTTTTCCCAACTCTCTTAAATTGCTAGATGGCGAATTCACTCGCAACGCCACCGTTCCCCGTCTCAACGATTACAATATCGTTCATTTGGCGACTCACGCGGCGTTTGTAGTCGGACAACCGGATGATTCATTTATATTATTTGGAAATGGCGATCGCGTCACTTTGCCAGATGTGGAAAACTGGCGACTAACTAATGTAGATTTAGTGGTGCTGAGTGCCTGCGAAACCGGCATAGGCGGTAAATTGGGTAACGGCGAAGAAATTCTCGGTTTTGGTTATTTAATTCAAGAAGCTGGGGCAAAAGCTGCGATCGCCTCCTTGTGGTCAGTTTCCGATGGCGGTACGCAGGCATTAATGGATGCTTTTTATACTGCGTTATCCTTAAGCAGAAGCGTGGGAACCAAGACAAACATCACTAAAGCCGAAGCTTTGCGGCAAGCACAAATAGAATTAATTAGGCGCAATTACTCAGCAGTAGGGCAACAGCGCGGCATCGGCATCCAAGGGCGCACACGCAACAGCCTACCACCGCAAATAAGCGATCGCCTTAACCATCCCTACTACTGGTCATCATTCATACTTATTGGCAACGGACTTTAATCAGTTTTCAGTTATTAGCTAAAATTGAAATACGTTCGTTGCCTCAAAAAACCTATCTTCTATTTGTAATTAGGTGCGCCAATGTTCCGCCGTCACCTCATCCCAGTCACAATACTTCTGCTTCTGTCTCCCAACTTCAACGTGCCACTACCGGGCTATAATCTAGGAAGTTTGGACGCGCAAGCACAGGCACCAACGACCGAACAACAAAGAGCATTACTAAGAGCGAACGCAGATAAGCTGTTCGTTCAGGGAGATGAAATTTTACGTCAAGGGCAATGGCAAAAAGCATTGGAAACCTTTCAGCAAGTGCTTGCCATTCGCAGGCAGCTGAGTGATAGGAGTGGCGAAGCCGACACCATGATTAAAATCGGCGATATTTACGACAGAGCAAACCGGGTAGAGATGGCGCGAAACTACTACCAGCAAGCTTTAGAAATTTACAGAAATATTGGCGATCGCAATCGCGAACTGAACGCCCAATCTAAGTTAAATTTACTCAATTCACCCCCGGCAATTTTTCCTCAAACACCAGATTTTAACTCCAATCAATCTACCCCAAATTTAACAAATTACAATCTAAATAACACTAATATCATTGGTAACGATAATAAAAATAATTTCAATCAACTGCCTTGGGTTTTAGTCTCCCAAAACCGCAACCAAATAGTACCAGTACCTGTGACAAGCAAAATTTCCGCTTTTTTCACCAGTCAAGCTTTAAATCCAATTTCTTGCAGTACAAATCCGGTTACCATTATCTTGGTAAACAATTTGTACATTGCTTGTGCATCTCCCACACCTAATTTTCCAGCCGGAACCTACAATGTAACGCTACCCGGTCTTTAGAACAAAAATTTCAGGGTGCTAAATGCTAAATCTCTTAAACTCCAAACTCAAATACAAGCGATCGCAAGGGTCGCCCCTACACCACTCAAAAATTTATGAAGCGCCGTCATTTTTTGCAATTTTCAGGCTCTGTTCTAGCAACGCTCGGTTTCAGCCAACTAGATGTCCAGCAAAGAGCGCTTCGTTACGCTAGTGCGATCGCGCAAAGCACACCGCGCAAACTAGCTTTATTAATCGGAATTAACACTTATCAAGACCAACCTTTGTTGGGCTGCGTCACGGATGTTAATTTACAAAAAGAGCTACTAATTAACCGCTTTGGTTTTAACTCCAAAGACATCCTCACCGTTACCGATAACCAAGGCACTAGAGCAAATATATTATCAGCATTTGAAGAACATTTAATTAAACAAGCAAAGCCAGGAGATGTAGTTGTATTTCATTTCTCCGGACACGGATCGAGAGTAAAAGATCCCGATAAGGATACCCCTGACAATCTTAACAGCACTCTTGTCCCAGTAGATTACTCCCAAACTTCTCAAAATAATGTAGTTCAGGATATCATGGGACACACCCTATTTTTGCTGATGAAAGCAATCCAAACAGAAAATCTCACTGTTGTGCTGGATAGCTGTCACTCTGGAGGAGCGACACGCGGTAACTACCGCGTGCGTTCCCGCGCAGGAGGTTCTCAATTACAAGCAATTTCGGCGGAAAAAGAATACCAAGAGCAATGGCTGAAACGGTTGAATCTTTCGCCCTCAGACTTTATCGAACAACGTCGCAAAGGTGTTGCCAAAGGAGTAGCAATCGCTTCTGCCAGACGTAACGAACTAGCCGCCGACGCACCTTTTAGTGATTTTCATGCTGGCGCTTTTACTTATGTGATGACCCAATATCTTTGGCAACAAACTGGTAGCGAAACCTTTGCTAAAGTTATCCCCAATGTTGCTCGCACTACCACCCAGCTATCTTCTCAAGAACAAAAACCAGAATACGAAATTAAGCCAGGAAGCGATAACGATCGTCAACCAGTTTACTTTATCAAAGAACAAACACCACCAGCAGAAGCAGTCATCCTCAAAGTAGAAAGAGAGCGAGTGCAAATCTGGTTAGGAGGACTTAACCCCCAAAGTTTAGCAGCGTTCGATCGCAATGCTGTTTTTGCGATCCTAGACCCGCAAAACCGTTACAAAGGTCAAGTACAATTAGAATCGCGCAACGGATTGATCGGACAAGGCAAACTAATCGGAACTGCACAATCGGGAACCCTCCTGCAAGAAAATGTGCGCGGTATTCCCACCAACGTTTCTTTACGCATCGCTCTCGATTCATCTTTGGGTAATGACGCCGCCGCAGCAACACAAATCTTACAAGCTAATAAGCGCATTGAAATCGTACCCCTGCAACAAGGAGAAGTACATTACATTTTGGGGCGCATCACCCAAGCCTACCGTCAAGAATTGCAGCAAAAACAAGTAACAGATATTCCCAATATTAATAGTATAGGTTTGTTTTCTGCCGGACTCGATGTAATTCCCAGTTCGTTTGGTGCAGCTGGCGAAAGTGTAGCCGATGCCCTAAATCGTTTGCAGTCAAAGCTAAAATCTCTCCTCGCATCTCACATTGTCAAACTTGCCCTCAACACCAATTCATCGCGGCTGAATGTAACCGCCTCGATGAATCGAGAAGGTCAAAATGAAATGCTTGCCAGCACCTTTACCGTGCGCGGGATCGCGTCTTCTGCCATTCCCTCAAATCGACCTTCCCAAAATTCTGCAACTCCTTCTATACCCGCCAATTCTCGTCAATTACCTCTGGGAACATCGGTTCAGTTTCGCATCACCAACAACGAGGCAACTAAAATTTATGTCAGCGTGCTGGCAATTGACTCCGCAGGTGAAATGTCGGTTCTGTTTCCCAACAATTGGACAGCAACAGACGATATTATGCAGCTTAATTCAGGTCAAACGCTACTGCTACCCGACCCCAGTAAAGATAATTTCTCGTTGGTTACCCAAAAGCCCAAAGGAGTAACGGAAATTCTGATTATTGCCAGTAAAGCTCCTTTGCGAAAAGCACTTTCTGCCTTACGCTCGATCGCATCCCAAGGACAGCTGGACAGAGGGCCGATCGCGCTCAACCAACCCACAGAGGCGATCGATAATTTGCTCGACGATTTAAATGAAGGCACTCGCGGTAAGTAGTCGGACAAAAGTAATCGACACTGTATGAACTTTTGTTAAGGCACTTGCAGGAGTGCCTTCGCACAGCGTGCCGTAGGCATATCGTGCATCGGCACAATT
>NZ_JACJPW010000120.1 GCF_014696265.1 Aerosakkonema funiforme FACHB-1375
GCTCAACTTTTATCTATCGAGTCGATCGCGTCAGTAAAACTTTACTCTTAGGAGTTTAGACATCGCACCTGCGGTGCGATAGTCTAAACTCCAGTTATTTACTGACTGGGCGAAAATCTCATCCGTCTTATCTGTGTTGTAATGTGCCAAGAGAAAAAAGCAATTATAGCTAGGGCGTCGGGGCTAGGGATTAGGGAAGAGGGAGAGGGAAGAGGAGGAATTTTTGAATGATTCACTTTCCCTAACCCACCATACGATTAAATAAGTTTTTATTATCACCACAAAAACAGGAGATCCAAAAATTATTGCTGTTTTGCACCTAATGCTTTAAGTGTGGCAATAGCGGTTTCTGTTAAACCGCTAACACCTGTAATATTCATGCCTTCGTAAGGTCGATCGGTCTTGAGGGTTTTCAGACACTCACCTGTATCTACATCCCACAATTTAATTGTCTCGGAATCGCTACCGCTGGCTAAAATATTGCCATCGGGACTAAAAGCAACCGACCAAATATAACCGCTATTTGCTTGTAAAGTTTGGCGACGTTCGCCGCTGGTAATATCCCACAAACAAACTGTGCCGTCTGTACTGCCACTGGCGAGAAGCTTGCCATTTCGACTAAAGTCAAGACAGTTGATTGTAGCGGTGTGTCCCTGGAAAATTTGCAGACATTCGCCAGTGTTAATATCCCACAATCTGATTGTGCGATCGAAACTGCCGCTAGCAAGAATATCCCTGCCTTTGAAGGAAGTTGGAGAAAAAGCAACCGATTGCACCCAACTGAAGTGCCCCTGCAATATTTGCAGGCATTCGCCAGTGGTAATATCCCATAATCTGATTGTGCGATCGAAACTGGCGCTGGCAAGAAGACCCCCTTCATTTCCACCGCTACGGGGGGAAGTGGGAGAAAAGGCAATTGCATAGATTAAACTCGGATGTTCTTGCAATATTTGCACGCATTGACCGCTATTAATATGCCAAATTCTGATAGTTTTATCTTCACCAGCACTGGCTAAAATATGTCCGTTGGGACTGAAGGCGATCGACCATATCCAACCAGTATGTCCCTGGAATGTTTTGAGGGGTTGTCCGGTTTGCCAGTCCCATATTCTGACGATGCGATCGCCTCCACAAGCTAACATATTTCCATCCGGACTTAAGGCAATTGACCAAATCAAACCGCTATCTATTTGCAAAGTTTTTACGCACTTGCCTATTTCTACATCCCATAATTTAATAGTGCGATCGCTACCGCTAGCTAATAATAGTTTGGAGTGGGAAAGTGGGGAAGAGAAAGCAACCGAATGGACAAAATCGCGATTTCCCTGGATAGTTTTCAGACAATTACCGGTGCGGATATCCCAAAGTTTGACTGTCCGGTCTATGCTACCAGTAGCCATAAAAATCCTGTTAGGATGGAATGCGATCGCACCCACCCAACTCGCATGACTTTGCAAATTTAGACGACAACTACCATCGGCAACATTCCACAATCTAACTGTACTATCTCCACCCCCACTCGCTAGCGTTGCGCCATCCGGACTGAAAGCAACGCGCCACACCCAACCATTATGTCCGTGCAAAATTTGGCGACAAGTACCAGTTACCGCATCCCACAATCGCACCGTCGAATCATCGCTGCAACTTGCCAAAGTTCCGCCATCCGGACTAAAAGCAACGCACCATACCCAACCATGATGTCCCGGCATTTCTAAACGGCAAGTACCGCTAGCAACATCCCAAATTTTCACCGTACCTTCTACGCTGCCACAAGCAAGCATTTTTCCATCGGGACTGAAAGCAATAGAAAATACCCAACTTCCACCAATCTCCCAAGTTTGGAAATATTCGCCGCTTTCCACATCCCAAAGTTTAATTAAACCCTCACTGCCGCAAGCTAATATTTTTTCATCCGGACTGAAAGCAACAGATTGCACCCAACTTTTATGTCCTGCCAATGTTTTGAGACATTTACCGTTAGAAATATCCCACAATTTGACAGTATTATCTTCACCGCCGCTGGCAAGGATACCCGCCTCATTTTCCTGACCGCGAAGGGAGGTTGAACTGAAGGCAAGTGTCTGTACCCAACCTTTGTGTCCCTGCAAAGTTTGTACGGGTGTCGATCGCAATATTTCTGCTCCTTCGCTAATTCTCCACAAGCGAATTTCCCCATCGCTATCGCCTGTAGCTAAAAGTTTTCCATCTGTACTAAAAGCTACTGAAAAAATGTTTCTGAAGGTTTCGTTGAAAACGCATTTGGCGAAGTTGGCATTCTGGAAATTAACGTTATGCAGCTTGAGGTCTTGCAGGTAAGCTTGCCAAATCGCTAAATCGGAAAAATCGTAGCCGCTTAAATCTGTCTGGAGTTGACGCAAGATATTGAGAGTGTTTCCACCTGCATAACCTTGTTGAGATAAAGGTTGACTTTTCAGGTTGGCCAGGATTTGCATTAATCGATTTTCAATATTAGTTTTTGTCCCGAAATGGCAGAGTAGCTCGGCGATAATTGGGTTGACAATCAGGCGAATTTGTGTATCTCTTACATAGTCGAGAGATTCCGCTTTAATTAGTGCGAGACTGCGGAAAAGCCCTATCTCTTGAGTGGAAATCTCGTCGCAAATTTGCTCGATCGATCGAGCCGTGACATATTCCATTATCACCGGTTGCAAGGTGAAACGAGCCGCGCTTTTTTCCAGAAGATATCGCCTCCCCAAAGATTCCAGCGCTTCCAGTAATTTGGCCGATCGCACTGGCGATACGATATCCTCTCGCAATTGTGCCAGGGAAACAGGTTCGCGATCGATCGCCAGCCAATACATCACCTCTTTTTCTAAGGCAGACAGGCGATTGAAATGTCGGTCTAGCAAATCGCGAATATCGCCAAATATTATCGCATTTTGCGATAAAAAATCGGCGATATTGCCATCGAATAATTCTTGAATAGTTGTGGAAATTATCTTTAACGCTAGAGGGTTTCCCGCGTAGCGACCTATCAGTTCTTGCCATTCTTCTGCTGAAGCGCGAAAAAATCCTTTGGTTCTAAATATTTCTTGTCCGTCTGTAGGTTGCAAACCCGTTAATTGGAGCGATCGCACAGGCAATACCGCTCCTTCCAATGCAGCAATTTCTTTTGGTTTTTCTCGACTCGTCAGCAACAAACAACTTTGATGTTGCGTTTGTCCTATTTGTTTGAATAGTTCCCCATAATCTTCATATCCCTCTCGGTAATAACCCGCTCTTTCGCCATCAGATAAAATGGTTTCTACGTTATCTATTATTATCAGACAGCGTTGCGATCGCAGCAACTCACACAATTGCGATATTTTCTGTCCGATCTGCTTCGGTAAATCTATTTCTCGGTAATTTGATAAAAACTGAATTAAATTAGCGAGAATCTCTTCAATTGGTGGCGCATTGCGGAGACTGCGCCAAATTACACAATCGAATTCCTCTTGAATTTGTTGCGCTAATTTAACAGATAAAGCCGTTTTGCCAATTCCACCAATACCCAGCAGCGCCACTAAACGACAGTTTTCTTGTGTAATCCAATACTCCAACTTAGCAATTTCATCCGTGCGACCGTAGAAAATCGATACATCAACAGCCTCACCCCAATCAGTTCGATTTTGGATTTTTTCTCCTCTGTTCCCCCGCTCAAGAGCTCCCCCGCTCCCCCGCTCGTTAGAATCCGGTCTGATATAGTCTTGCGGTAGTAATTCTAAGTCAAAGGCGCGGAAAAAGCACTCCAATGTCTGCTTATCGACGCCTTCCTCGTGCGCCAATACCTTCGCAACGGTGAAAGGAGCGAGTTGAGTGCGATCGCTCAATTCCTCTAAAGTAAACTTATTGCCATCATTCTCCTCAATTTCCGCCTCTCGCCTCGCTTCGATCAGCTTTTTCAAGCCTGGGAAAGAGAGGACAACACCGCGTTTGCGTCTTTGCTTGTGCAGATCCATCATGGTTAACGTCCACCTTAAATGCGATAAGGGGGCGGACATTGAACCCGATAGGGTCAGTGTCCGGGGAATTGTCGCCAACTAACAAATTGAGCGATAGCGAATCATTATTGAGAGAATTCGTACTCATAGCCGTCTGCCTTGTGAATTGCTGTTAAATATTTCGGGTTAACATCAAAACATTTACCCTTAATAGAAAGTCGAAAACTTGGTCTAAATCTAATAGCAATTCTTCCCATATAATTGCCAGCAAACTTACCATTAGGAATGCAAGCTTTGACTAAATCGCCAGTTTGGAAACCTATAAAATACTTGCCTCTTTCGGCGTGAGAAATAGGGAATCCATGTTTGTTGGTATTACATATTTGTCTTGTTCCATGTCCTTTGGCTATCACCAAAAATGGCTTAACTCCTTTTAGTAATAGTTTCTCAGGAGTGGATTGACCAACACAAGCCGCGTCAGCCCAGTGAGATTTTTCAATCTCTCTAATTTTGCGATTAAACTTAGTCGTGCCACCAGTTCCAGTTTCAACAAGCAAACCAGTATTTTGCAGTCTCCTAAACAATTCCCATCGAGTTGAGTTAACTGCTGCTGCATCCTTTAATGGTG
The DNA here is from genome assembly GCF_014696265.1 of Aerosakkonema funiforme FACHB-1375. Taxonomy (GTDB): domain Bacteria; phylum Cyanobacteriota; class Cyanobacteriia; order Cyanobacteriales; family Aerosakkonemataceae; genus Aerosakkonema; species Aerosakkonema funiforme_A. Next base: position 4,570 of record NZ_JACJPW010000120.1, read on the forward strand.
CTTTAGCTTGTGCCAAAATCTTCCTGAGAAGTTCCGGCTTTTTCTTTAGGAATTGTTCGATTGGTCTATCCCCTTTAGCTTGATTACATTTACGACAAGCCAAAGTTAAGTTACTAATCCGATTACTTCCTCCTTTTGATTTGGGGTAAATGTGTTCTACCTCTAATGGTATATTTTCAGCGCCGCAATAAACGCAGTTTCTCCCCCATTTATGTAACAGGTATTCTTTCACCTCAAAGCCAAACAAGTCGCCTCTTTGATATTCGATACTATCAATTTCTGGATTTTGCAGTTTATGGGTATCAAACTTCACTAATTCCTGAGAAATAACAGTAATTGGGCAAAGTTTTCTCAGCCTTCTTACCCAAGTTTCAATATTTATAACTCGACTTTCCAAGGATGGCGGAAGCCATCCTTTTTTGCGAGTGCGGTTAAGAAACCTGGGTTGACGATAACGAGTCTTTCTGTTTCTCCTTCCTCGTCTTAAGGCTCTCCGAGACAAGAGAGCATTTTTGATCTGCTGTCCTCGGTGAGTAATTTCTAAAGCGTTTGTTACTCTGCCAGTTTCTTCTTGAACTACGGCAATTCCAGTAACTTTACTGCCTGGGTCGATTTTGATTCGGTGGGAATGGGTAACAGAATCTTCTACGGTTCTGTCCTGTAAAACAATGGTGAAAGGATAGCGTCGAAAAACTTTGGCTCTCCCTTTTTTGAGTAGTTCTCTTGCCCTTGCTGAATGGCATGGGTCAAGAGGTTGTAAGTTTTTGTCTAATACGAAAACACGCATTACTGCATCTCTCAATAAATGGTTAGGTTTGCCTCGCCAATGTTATTCGGGCTTGCTCTTGTCTGAAGCACTAGCTTTTCCCTATGACTTGTTTAACTCCAGACGACAGAGCTTTAAACTGGCAAGCATTTAAAGGTGTCGTGACCCGAATAACGTAGTTCTTAACAAGAACTTAGGCTGGTCAACAGGGCTTACGATTTCCCGCAAGCCCACACTGTACCGTTAGGTCAGTGTGGGTAGTTGACTGTGGCGGCACTTTGGCTGACTTTAAGTAAGATAGCTCACAAAGCTGGAGTTCGTGTAGCTCTTTTTGGACGATATAGATTTCCAAAAAATGTGCGCGGTGTGCGCTGGTAGCAAAGTTTGCTCCTATGTACGCAAATCCCAGCCGCAACTACAGTAAAGTTATGTTAAGTTAGCAGCTTAACGCCTTTATCTTTACTGGCGCAAATGCGATCGCACATACACACTGAAAGTAGTCAGTAGTTAGTAGTTAGTAGTCAGTAGTCAGTAGTCAGTAGTCAGCGGTTATTTAACTACCCACTACTCAACAGTAGGAGAATTAAACATGGTAACATTACAAGAAAATCGTCAAAGCGAACCAATAGCCAAACAGCTTCAGAGCGTAAAAGTTCCCAGAATTTTACAAACATTCCGGGGAATTCTTTGGCCTATAAAGTATCTAGAAAAAGCCTTTCAGGAATACGGCGACATCTATACGGCTGAATTTGCAGGCTTTCCCAAACAAGTAGTAATCGCCAATCCCCAAGCAATTCAAGAAATTTTTACCGCCGATCCCAAACTGTTTAATTCTGGGGAAGCAAACAAAATTTTGCAGCCTTTATTCGGCAATTATTCCCTGTTACTGCATGATGGCGAATATCACCAGCGCCAAAGAAAACTTTTAATTCCTCCCTTTCATGGCGAACGGATGAAAGCATACGGTGATATCGTCTGCGATATTGCGGAAGAAGTGATGAGTAAATGGACGATCGACAAACCATTTGAAGCTCGCTCATCCATGCAAGAAATTTCCCTGCGAGTCATTCTACGCACAATTTTCGGTCTGGATGAAGGAGAGCGTTACGAAAAACTAAGGCAACTCCTGACTTTGCTGCTGGATACTACCGGTTCTCCTTTACGGTCTAGCTTTGTGTTTCTGGAAGTGCTGCAAAAAGATTTAGGCGCGTGGAGTCCGTGGGGAAAATTCCTGCGGTTAAAACAGCAAATTAACGAACTTCTCTACGCTGAAATTCGCGAACGTCGGGCTAAAAATGACTTATCTGGCGAAGACATTCTCACCTTAATGATGTCAGCTCGCGATGAAGAAGGTCAGCCGATGACAGATGAGGAATTAAAAGATGAATTGATGACGTTGCTGTTTGCAGGTCACGAAACTACAGCAACAGCTTTGGCATGGGCATTATACTGGATTCACCGTCAGCCGGAAGTCCGGGAAAAACTATTGAGAGAGTTAGATACTCTCGGTGAAAATCCAGACGCAAACGCGATCGCTAAACTTCCTTATCTTAATGCTGTCTGTTCGGAAACATTACGAATTTACCCGGTGCTTTTGTTTACTTTACCGCGCATTACAAAAGCGCCTGTAGAAATTATGGGCTATCGCTTTGAACCGAACACAATGCTATCTCCCTGCATTTATTTGATTCACCATCGCGAGGATTTATATCCAGAACCGAAACGTTTTAAGCCAGAACGTTTTCTGGAACGTCAATACTCGCCTTATGAGTTCTTGCCGTTTGGCGGTAGTAACCGTCGCTGTATTGGCATGGCATTTGCTATGTTTGAAATGAAACTGGTACTGGCGACAATTCTGTCAAAATTGGAACTGTCTCTTGCCGTTAATCGCCCGGTTGTAGCTGCACGCAGGGGCATTACTATGGCACCTGTGGGGGGTGTGCGCCTGGTTCTTAAAGGTCAGCGCACTTAATTTTTATCTGAAAATTTAGAGAGTGCGATCGCATCATCTGCGGCTGTAAAAAACTCATCCTGAAGAGAGATGAAAAAAATCAGCCAATGCGATCGCACTTTGTTTTTTCAAATGAGTTAAATTTTATTTGAAATATCCTTGAGAATCCAATATATTTCTAACAAGAATTGTCGGTTAGGTTGAGCAATAGGGAAACCCAACTGCCATCGTTCCAGGTTAAAAGTCCAAAAGGGTCAACATCTGAAGACGAAAAGGAAAATTCTTTACATGGCTAACATATTCAAAGCATCCTTGACTGGCGACCAAGAACCAGCTCCCACCGGGTCTAAAGCGATCGGTTTTGCCGGTGTGGAACTCAACGACGCCGGCAATGCCTTGACATACACCCTAAACATTAGAGGCTTGGACTTTGGGCCTTTGTTGGGCTTAGCGCCTCAGACTCCGAACACAGCGGATGATGTGACGATGGCGCACTTCCATACTGCGCCTCGTGGTGTCAACGGCCCTGTTGTCTTCAATATTTTTCCTGTTGACGATAAAGACGATCAGATAGCAGCGATTAATCCGGATGGCACGATAACCATCACCGGCATTTGGGAACAAACCGACACAGCCAAGCAGCCACTGAGTACTTTTGCCAACCAGCTCAAAAGCGCTGGCCCAGGTGCAGACACAACACTGTACTTCAATGTGCATAGCAATGCCTTCCCCGGTGGTGAAATTCGCGGCCAAATCGCTGCCACGACAGGCATTGTCATTCAAGGAACGGACGTCTCGGACAATCTCGTGGGCAGTGAGGGAGACGACACCCTATTTGCCAAAGGGAATAATGACAGTCTTTCTGGCCGTGGCGGTGACGACTTGTTTAACGGCAATCAAGGCAGCGACACCTTGAATGGAGGTGCAGGCAACGATACCCTCTACGGCGGTAAAGACGATGACTTCCTCTTCGGCAATGAAGGTAATGACGTTCTCATCGGCAACTTGGGGGCGGACAATCTCGCTGGCGGGAAGGGAGACGATTTGTTATTTGGCAATGAAGGCAGCGACACCCTAGATGGGAACGCAGGCAACGATACCATCTACGGCGGTAAAGATAATGACTTCCTCATCGGTAGCCTTGGCAACGATTCCCTCAGCGGCGACTTGGGAGACGATACCCTTGGTGGCGTTGATGGCAGCAGTGCCAGTCCTGGATTGGGGGAGATAGATACCCTGAGTGGGGGAGATGGAGTCGATCGATTTTTACTGGGAAAAAGCAATGTGTTTTACTACAACGATGGTAATGATGCCGATGCCGGCCTAAACGACTACGCTCTAATTACTGACTTCAAAGCTGGGCAGGATGTCATCCAGCTGCGCGGTGCGGCTAATAACTATACGTTGGCTGCATCTGGAGGTAATTTACCGACAGGAACGGGTATCTTCCTTGTGTCATCCGGTCAAAACGAGCTGGTAGGAATTGTGCAAGGAGTTACCGATTTGACTTTGGGAAGTAATTCTTTTATTTTCGTTTAGATTGTCGGGTGGGCATTGCCCACCTTATCGAATTACGGCTTTTCTCCGGATGCCACTAGCGCCGCCATTGGCAAAAGTAATTTGTTGTTTGTGATGTAGTTTAAGGTTGTTTGATTGACGGCGGCGCGGATATTTTCCAGAGATTTACTATCTTGAACTCTCAGCAAACCGCCCGTTCTAGCCGTGCCTTCATAAAAAGCATCAAAAAGTTCGTTGCCATCGGCTAGTTCCCACTGCATGGGAACTGTCTGCACGGCAACATTTTTAAAGCCTACAGTTTGTAATGAATCGATGCACCGATCGCGATCGCTAAATCGGAAAAAGGGTGGCCCTTCTGGGAGCGCAACTTTGGCATCGCCATAAGTTTCGATCGCTGGCAGCATGATTTGGAATGCGACGCAATGTTCTGGCTTTTCCCAGACAGCAAAGGCAAATTTTCCGCCGCTGCGAATAACCCGAAATGCTTCGCTCAGCGCTTTTTCTGGCTGCGCTAAATGCAAGATGCCAAAATTCATCACCGCCGCTTCAAATTGAGAGTCTGCAAAAGCTAAAGATTCCGCATCGCCTTGTTGAAATTCGATTTGGGGATGTAGTTCTTTTGCTTTCGCCACCATCGCTTCTGCAAAATCGACCCCAGTTACTTGCCATCCTCTTTGAAATGCTGCCGCCGCTACGTAGCCAGGGCCACTGGCAATATCGAGCAATTTCTTACCCCCACCAGCATCGACAGCATCGAGCAGAGGAGCGATGGTTTGTTTGGTGAGATTGCCAAAAGAAGAATGATATTTTTCTACTGATTTCTGCCATCCCTCATATTCAAATTCTTTAAAAGCATTGACGCGATCGCTAGCGTTTATCATAGTTAATTAGAGCTTATACTTATAAACAAATTTTTAATATACATCCAGAACGTTTGATTGTCAATCCTAATATAAATCTAACTGCCTTTGGTATTCTGCGGGAGTATTGATATCGGCAATCACAACTGGCGTATCGAATTCAACTTTCTGGATTTCTGGATAAAAATCTTGCACGATTTGGCGCAATCCAAAACTTTCTTCTCGAATATTTTGTAAGTAAGGTAACGCTTGGTTGGCAAAAAATAAAGGATGTCCTAACTTACCTTTATAAGTCGGTGCGGTAATTATGGCAGCGTTGCTGATTTGGAATTGCAATAATTTTTGGTAAATTGCAGTCGGTCTGGGTTGATCGACTGCTGAGATAACCAAAATTTGCACATTTTTGGGAATTAATTGCAATCCGGTTAAGATAGAACTGGTTTTGCCTTGGCTGGGGTCGGGATTGATAATAACCTTGGTGCTGGGGGGACAATCTTTTTGGCGATCGCTATTATGTGGCCCAAGCACTACCACAGGTGCGATCGCTGCCAGCAGAAATTGTTCTACTTGGTAAGATAGTAAAGTTTTGCCATCCAGCCAAGGAAGAGAAGCCTTGCAAACACCCATTCGGCGGGATTTACCTGCTGCTAGAACGATCGCGAAGTATCGCGGGGGAGAAAAGAAATCAGTATTCATGAGAATTAAATTTAGTTACTTAATAGAGTGTATTTGCTCTGATAAAGATCGCCCTGTTCCGCCGCGACGAACTTTGATTAATTCGGCGCAGATACTAACAGCAATTTCCTCTGGCGTTAAAGCACCGATATCCAAACCGATGGGAGCATAAATTGATTTTAATTGCTTTTCGGGATATCCTTCTTGTTGTAATTGTTGTCTGACTAAACGAACGCGCTTTAAAGAGCCGATCGCACCGATATATTTTGTGTTTAATTTCAATAAAATTCGCAATGCTGCTAAGTCGTGTTGCATTCCCCGCGTTACCAGTGCGACATAAAGATTTTCGGGTCGTGGTAATTGGCAATTGGTAATCGGTAATGCTAAAATAGCAGAAGCTTGAGGAAAGCGTTCTTCGGTAGCGAATTCTGTGCGATCGTCTTGTACAATTATCCGAAATCCTGCTAAATGAGCAATTTGAGCTAACGGTAGAGCAATGTGACCGGCACCAATTATTAATAATGTTGGCAGAGGCAACAAAGTTTCTCGATAACAGGAATTAGTTTCTGGTTTGTTATCGTTATTTGCGATTTCTAAATAGGGCTGTAAATTTTGGTTGAACGGAGTGAGAAGTATAGCAGAATTTCCAGATGAAAGGATATCGATAATTTGATTGACCAGCGTCAGATTGGCGCTTGTCCAGCGTTCCAGCCATACTTGCATTGTACCGCCGCAGACACCTTGAGTTTCGCGATCGCGTGCGCCCGATAAATCAATTTCCACAAATTGTTTTTCACCAGTTTCTAACACTTGGAGAGCTTGTGCGATCGCTTTGGCTTCCCCAGCACCACCGCCAATTGTACCGATAATGCGATTATTTGGGCAAACAATCATTTTTGCGCCTACTTCTCTGGGGACAGAACCTTTAATACTGATGACAGTGGCGATAACTACTGGGCTTTTCTGGAGACTTTGACCTAGTTTTTGGTAGAAATCAAGCATTTTGCCAGGGTCACTTTTGTAGGGTGCCTTAACGAAGTGTAACGCACCGACAACTGTTGGGGGATGCTGTGCTGCGGTAACGCGAACGCACGCTACCAGCTACTGAGTAGAAGGCACTAGAATTTCTCCTTTTCTCGTTCCCAAGTTTTATCTGGGAATGCGATCGCAAAGTTCTACCTCCTGGGGTGTCATATTTCAGTTAAATATAATCTTTAACTATGGCGACTTATGCTATAATAAAATAATCGCACTCATTTGTGCGCGATCGCCAATTTCAAGGCAAGCATTTAACTTTTCGGTCAGCTTCGCATAACTTGACAAGCGTTAATTATTCTTTTCCAAAACTTCACATAGCTTGACCGAAAATTTACACTCTTTCCCGTTAATCGCGCTAATATAGAAATTGAGAGCCCTAAAGGGGCATAACTGAGCCACTTAATTGGAAACTGCCAAACCTACAAATGGCAACTTATAAGTATCCTTTTAAAGAGGAAGCGGGGTAAAGCCCCGCTTTCTCATTGAGAGCGGATCGTAAGGGCTTGCTGAATAAATCTGCGATCGCTCTCACTTGAGAGTCTACAGAAGGTGTTTCAAGGACTTTCAGTTAGCAGACTGCTGTTGCGCCGCCTGACTGACTTCCTCTACATCCAATTCCAACGCCTGTGCTATTTGTTCCACAGTTAACCCCAATCCTAACAAGCGGGGTACTGTTGCTAATTTCGCTGCTATCTCACCTTCTTGGAAAGCTTCTTGATAAACTCTTGTTTGTTTTAACTCACTCAATCCAAACATTGCCTCGATCTCCTCTCGACTTTTACTGGGTAACTTATAGACTATAGAAGATGGAGTCTGTTTTCACGAATTAGGATAACTGTTGGGTTTATTTAATTTTAGTATAAAGGCGATCGCGTTCACATCATCGCTTTTTTTGGCGATCGGGAAGATAAGGAATTTATCCCGAAGTTAAGGAAGTTAAGCTAATTGGCGAATTCTGTTCGCTCAATTTTCCAGCCGCTGAAACGCTTGCTATTGCTGCATTTTCGGAAATATCGCTCCAAAAACTTATCTTCTTGCTTAACTTCGGTATCTCCGCTGGTTAAGTTTGGTGGGAAAGTGGAAACTAGACTCTATTACCCCAAAAGTTACAAGGGAGGTAATCAGTGGTTAGTTTATTTGCGCCTGCACAAATTGAGATGTTTTCAGAAGCGGTAATGGGAACGGTGGAGAAGACAATTTCTCAAAATCAGCCTGGAAGAGTTAAGTGTTTGGGGAGTTATTGGCCTGCTCGATTTTATCATTCTAATTGCGATGTTATTGTTTTTATCGATGAAGTTGTGAAAGTTGTTGGTAGACAGGGAATTACTATGCTTGTGGTTCCGGTAAGTTCAATTAAAACGGACTGATAGATTCGTATTTAGTCTACACCCGCCTCAGAATCAATTCTGAGGCTGATAGCGAAAGTCCGTTAAAACGGACTGAAATACAGCGGTTTCTCGCCTTCGTAGAGTACAGTTTTTATTTGAACCACAGATAAACACAGATGAATTGGCTGGATAGCGATGTACTACACGGAGTCCGAACCGCTATATTTGTCTTCAGTCCACTTCAGTGGACTTTCGCTATGAGCCTGGGGTTTGAACCCCAGGCGGGCTGTAAGCGAAGCAATTGACTGAGAAGAGGCTTATTTCGGGATAGAATATTCAACCAAACGGGGATTATCCATTCGTTTAGAAGCATCTAATATTTCTAAACCCACGATATTTCCTTCTTTGTCATAATCAACAATTAATCCAGGCTTTTCTTCGTCGCTTTCTTCAATAGGAGAATTGTTAAAAATGATTCTCATCACATCTACTTCAGAATCGTAGGTAATTTTCATGGCTGTTTCCTATATTTATCGATTCAGCGGTTAATGATTTTACCTATTTTCCATCGCCCGTTGCACTTTCTCAACTTGCTTGGGTGCTTCCATTTCGGTGAAGAGTTTAATTGCTTGTTGAAAATTTGGCTGACTTTTTTCGGTGTCACCCATTTTTTGATAAGTTAAGGCAAGTTGATAGTAAGCTTCGGCTAAGTCGCATTTAGCGCCTATTTTTTCTAGGAGTTCTATTGATTCTGTATGATGAGAAAGTGCGGTTGTAAAATCTCTCTGTTCTCGATAAAGTTCTGCTAGACCATAGAGAGCTTTTGCTTTTACTTGAGTGTAACCGATTTCCTTAGCAAATGAAATAGCTCTGCGGTACATCTCAAAAGACTTTTCAGTTTCTTCTAAATTTTTATAAGTTTTTCCTAAAAATAGTAAGCTATAGCCTTTAGTCCATTCGGTAACCTCTGTTATTAAAAGTTGCTGATAAGCTTTTTCTGCCAAATAATATGCTTCTTGTTCAAAACCCAAGCAAGACTTCAGGAACGCCAAGCAAAAACAAGCGTCCGCTGAATAGATATTAAATTCTGTATTTTTTGAAATTAATAAACATTCTTCAAAGTGTTTCATAGCTTCTTCAAGCTCCCAAAGATCTATTTTACAAAGACCTATATTTATTAAAAAAACTGCCTTTCTACTTTTAAAATACTTGCGCTTTTTTGTTTCTAAAGTATTTTCAGAGTTAGATTCTAAATATTCAGTGGCTATCCTGCTCGATTCTTGATGATACTTAATAGCTTTATTAAGTTCACCAATTAAATTATATAAATAGCCCATTATAATATTTAAATTTATCAAGCAGTAGGGATCATTAATGTGGTTGATTATAGGAGTTATTGCCAAAATAGTTTGTTGTAATAAACCCAGCCTCCAACAAGTAGTACCAAGGTTTTCTACAGCAATTAGCTGATTCTTATTTATATCTTTTACAATCACAGCCCCAGCTTGCTCATAATCATTAATCTCTACATAATGATAGTAAGCCTCAAAAGCTTTCAGTGCATCCTCTAAATTTTCAACCGTCTTCAGACTCTCCGTCCAAAACTCAGCAGCTTTCCGATTCCCTGTCTCCCAATCTTCACTTTCCCTCAATCTTTTTACCGCTTCTGCCCGAATCACTGGATGCAGCCAATATTCTTGATTACAAAATTCGACTAAAGACCTATCTCTCAACGATTTAATTACCCGTCGATGTTGACTATCTTGCACATCCCAAAGTAAACAAAACAAACCTTCAATCGGAACTCTTGGAACATCTTGATATCGATAACATCCCAAACGGCAGAGAAGTTTATAAGCAGATAAATCCAGTTGTTGCAAACGATTAAATTGACTAACAACTAAACCTTCTAATTCTCTCTCAATCAACAAATCATCTTTATTTGCTTGCCAATAAGCGACTAAATTATTGTTAAACTCCTTAATCGCACCACGGAAAATGTCCATAGCTTTGGCATTTCCCCCATAAGCTTGGTGCATGGCATTCAGCACTTCTGTATCTATCTGAATATTGCGGCTATTAAAAAACTTTTCCCATGCGGCGATATCCAAACCTTCTAAGCGATAATACTCAACTGTTACCGATGATTCGCGCAGGCATTCGCGGCTGGTAATTAGGGTAACAGATTGCACTGCTGGATCGGCTAAAGCAGTGAATAATTCTACATATTTTCGATGCGCTTCGATGCACCTGCCATTTCCATCTAGTGCTGGTTCCAGGTTATCAATTAATATGCCTATTCTTTGCTTGGGATTTCGCAAATGCTGCCTCAATCTATCCAGGGTAACGCCAAATTCTCGCCCTGGTTCTTCATCAAAATATCGCCGCAGCCATTCCTCAATTATACTTTCGGCAGAGGTAATATTTTGAGTTTCCTTTGCCATCCGCAGATCGAGTATTTTATCGAATCCCTGCGTGTTGAGGAATTGCCACGCCAGCGTTGTTTTGCCGATACCGCCTTTACCGTGAATGACGATCGCTTTTGCACCTTGTTGGATTAGGTTGTGGAGATATGCGATCGCACCCTCCCGCCCCACAAAATTCGGATCTTCCTTGGTTATAGCCTCTTTAGGCGGAGGAATATGGTCGCTTTCCTCCAGTGTTAACCCCAAAGCTGCGAACAATGCCTGGATAGACCTTTTATCAACTCCTTCTTCCCTCCGCAATATCTTAGAAACGGTATCGGTACTCAAAGTCCTTATAGACTTTGGATTATTGTGAGGCTTAGTTAGATCTTCTATCTTTTCTATCGTATGCTGACCATGAAACTTTTTTCTCAGCGTATCTTGCAGTTTATCCCAACCGCGATCGCTCAGTATACGTCCCCGATTTCGTTGCTGCTTATTCATCGCCGTTATCCGCCTAAGACCCCGATCGCCGAAGTTACACCGACCTTAAGGGAGATAATAGCGCTTTTGCCGATGTTAAGGCAGTGATGCGATCGCAAAATCTATCGTTTCTGGAAGCTGGAAAGCCCTACAATGGTGCTTTTCCAGAATTTTACTCAAAAAACCTAAGTTCCGGCTTATCGTCGGGATCTCCTCTGGTTGAGATTGTTGGCAAGTTGCACGATGGATTTAGCTGATAAATCAGGAGTCCACCAATCATCATGGAAGACAAAGATTTTCAAGACTTCTTAACCGCATTGGGAATTACTGCCAGCATCCTGACCATTTGGCCTTTTTGTCCCGCTTTAGCAATTGGATCGAGTGTGGCTATAGCAATTCACTTATATCGGATGAAATAACAAGAAAATAAAGACAAACAATAATTTAATCAACAAAGCTCACCTGGAAATCAATTTCCGGCGTCATAGCTGAAGTCCACGCTCAGTGGACTGAAATTTGTGCTTTTAGTCCTCTTGAGAGGACTTTCGCTATCAGCCTGGGGTTTGAACCCCAGGCGGGCTAAATAATTGACCGACATTTTAATATTTTCAAAACTTGGCGTCCTCTGCGTCTTGGCGGTTCAATTCAAAATCGCATCTACTAACAAATCGCCGCCAAACCTCACCACATCGGTACAAGGTAAACCCGTTTCTTTCTTAACTTGTTCGATCGCATCCTTCGCCGCCACATCATCTAAATGTCCGGTATTGAGTGCGATCGCAATCACTTTCACTTCCCCAAACGCACCCCCAGCACTACCAACCATCTCATACAATTTAATCGCTTCCGACAAAGGCGGAATTACAACATGAGGAAGATTGCGAATGTGAGTTTGTCCGGCGCGATGTACTAATATTAAATGTGTTGGTTGGGAACCGCGCAAAAGTGGTAATGTAGCTGTGGAACCTGGATGCAATAACGAACCTTGTCCTTCTATATATAGGATGTCGAAATCTTCTCCAAATCGCATCACCAATTGTTCGACTGCACCCGCTGCAAAATCTACCCGCACTGCATCTAGCGGTATACCATCACCGGATATCATAATACCCGCTTGTCCGGTGGCGAGAAATTTCGATCGCATTCCCCGTCGCAAGGAAGCGTGATGTAATTCCAGACAAGTTGACATTTTCCCGACTGCCATATCCGTACCGACTGCTAAGACGCGGCGACAGGAAAGCGATCGCGCTTTTGCAGTCCCAACTCTCAATCCAGCCGGTTCCTGGCGCACATCCCAAATCCATTCATTTTCTTTCACTAATCCCTGTATTTCTGGATGCGTCGCCAGTCGCGTGTGCAATCCATTGATGACTGATAATCCAGATGCTACTGCTTGTTTGATTTCCTCAAACCAGATATCTGGCAATATTCCACCTGAAGGCGCTATGCCGATCGCCAATACTTCGGGATGATAAGAAAGTGCTTCTTCTACAGAAGCAACGATCGGTACTTCGCGATTAATTCCTGTCAGTTTTGGCAATGATTCCCCAGCGCATTGCTTATCTATTACTGCTACTATTGGCGCTTCGCTGTAGCGTAACAAGGTTAGTCCGGTTTTTCCGTGAATGCCGCGAATTCCTTCGTGTAGCAAGATGGCTAGTTTTTGGTCGGGTTTGAGCATATATAGCTAGGGACTAGGGGCTAGGGACTAGGGGCTAGGGAAGATCTAAGAGGGAAAAGGTTACTCCGTAAGGGATTATGAACCAGAGGTAAGAGTTGGAGTTGTCTTAACCGACGAGAGCGGTTGCTATATAATGCAGATTTTTTTTACCGCAGATGAACGCAGATGAACGCAGATGTAATTGTAGATTTTTCGTTGGGGGAATGAATCACTGGGGATGGAGTTGAAGGGGATAGTTTCTTTGTTTATTAGTTTACTGGTTAGTTTCTCTTTTGTACATTTGGTTAGCTCGTTTATATTAAATTAGCTTATCCTTGATGGCGTTCTGTTTGAATATTTAAATCAAAAGCCCTTTTTTACCCCAAAAATAACTGAAAATCTTTTGCAACTATTGACGTAAATGCGTCGTTTGCGGTATCTTGACAGAAATGATAATCGGGGGAAGTATATCTAAATTGCTAAATGCTGTCTTACCCCAGTCTGAAAGCCTTATGTTTTCGTGTGTCTTATTTTTACTAGCTCGCTAAAATTGGCAATTTCTCGTTTGACGATGACTGGGTTTTTTGGTGTCCTCACGACCCACTTGGCGATCGCACTTGACAAATTTACTTTTTTATGTTATGGGGGCAGCTTTGCTTGCGATCGGGTGTTTTATCTCATCAATCCAAAATCCAAAATCCAAAAACTAAAATCGATTGATTCCCAAACCGGGTAGGTCGTTGGGTCGCAGGCAGCCATTTTCAATGATAGCACCTGTGAACGGATCGTCGATCAAATTGAGATGACTGTCCAAATCCAGGTAATCGGCGAGGGGGGAGAGATGGGAAAGGGCGGTATTTGCCAGGGAGCTATCGGAATAGCAACCGAACATCACCTGCAAATGATGCGATCGCGCTGTGTGGATCGTGCGGATTGCTTCAGACAAACCGCCAGATTTCATCAATTTAATATTGATGCCATCGACGCGATCGGCCAATTTGGGAATATCGCGACTGGTAAAGCAGCTTTCATCCACAAAAATGGGTAGAGGCGATTTCTGTTTGAGTGGTAACAAACTTTCCTCCTGTCCCGGTGGCAGAGGTTGTTCCACATAAACCACACCATGTTCCGCCAACCATTCGCACATTTTTACCGCATCGGACAAACTCCAACCGCCATTGGCATCGACGCTGATTTTAGCAGATGGTGCTGCTTGTCTGACAGCCGCGAACATAGCGCGATCGCTTTCAATTCCTTCGGGATTTCCCAATTTCACTTTTAGCACTTTCGCATCTATATAATTAACCCAATCGCGCACGCGCCCAACCGCAGCTTCGGGGGTATTGATGCCGACGGTGACAGAGGTGGGAACAATACGATCGCGATTTAATCCCCACATTTTCCACAAAGGCAAACCCGCCTTTTTCCCCAACCAATCGTGCAACGCCACATCCAAAGCCGCACGCGCCGCCGAGGGAAGTTGGGATGCGATCGAAAATTGTTCTATTTCTTGTCTATCGAAAGGACTGAATTTTTCTAGTGCTGGTGCGACTGACTGCAATGCCGCTAAAATTGACTCGGTTGTTTGACGTTGTTCTCCAATCGCAAAAGGCGAAGCTTCTCCCCAACCCACAATACCATCTGACTCTATTTCCACCCACACATTTGTCGTCTGAGCAGTAGTACCGCGACTGATAGTTAAGGGAAAGCGTTTGTTGACAGTAAATGTTTGAATGCGAATCTGCATATCGATTTGGGATTTGGGATTTGGGATTGGTTTCGCCTGAAAATGATGCAGCTTGACATTAGGAAGAATTTTTTGATGATTAGCCTTCAAATGAGAGGCTTGAAACCCCTTATTTTCGGTCAGTCGGGATCTTCCGGGTGTTGTTTAACGGCATTCTCTATATATAATAGATAGGCGTTGAGTTGTACTGACAGTTCATCGATAATTTCTTTGAGTTTATCGATATCCTCGATTGTCAAGAGAGAACGTTTGTAGGCTTGTCTCAAGCAATGTCTTGTTTCGTCGAGACAATCTTTCCCTATCCTGACAAAATCGCGATTGTCTTTGTAGTCGTGCGCTGTACCTTTAGCGATATTGGCACCGATGCTGTCCGCAGCAATAATAATTTGTCTGCCCAGCGTATTTTTCTCAAATTCATCCCATTTCGTCACAATTTGCCAAATCTCATTCCCCAGCTTTTCAGCGAGTCGGTAAACTTGTAATTTCTCGAAATCTGGTTTTGCCATATTTGTTTGACTTTTGACTGAGTGACTTTTCTAATCCTCATTCCCCTTGGCCGGAAAATTAAACTTCAATTCCTTTAAATTATTGAGACCGGTAGCCGAAGTGAGGTCGTACTGTAAAGGAGTGATTGTAATGTAATTATCGCGAATTGCCTTAACATCTGTAGGAATATCGAAAGGCAGATGAGGCTGAGTTTTAGGTTCCAATTCCTCCTGTAACTCTCCTGTCAACCAGTAATAAGTTTTGCCGCGAGGATCGACTCGTTTTTCAAACACATCGAAATAACGACGCACACCTTGACGGGTGATGGTAACACCTGCGATCGCATCCCACTTAACTGGCGGTACATTCACATTCAGCAACATCAACTGCGGTAAAGGTTGCTGCGCTAATTGTTCCAACAGCAGACAAGCAAACTGAGCCGCCGGTGCAAAATCTCGACAAGCGAAACTGGTAAGACTGATGGCGATACCGGGAATACCTTCAATCACACCTTCCATCGCCGCCGAAACCGTACCCGAATACAAGATATCCGTGCCTAAATTCGAGCCTTGGTTGATCCCGGAAATGACATAATCGGGGGGGCTATCCAGCAATGCCCACAATCCGAGTTTCACGCAGTCGGAAGGAGTACCCGAACAAGCCCAAGCCTTGATGGAAGGATGGAAAGTCGATTGTACCACTTCAGCGCGGATGGGGTCGTGCAGAGTCAAACCGTGTCCGGTAGCCGATCGCTCTCGATCCGGACAAACCACGCTGACATCGTGACCCGCCTCTGCCAAAGCATTGGCTAAAGTGCGGATACCCAACGCAAAAATACCGTCATCGTTACTTATAAGCAATTTCATCTATTCACAATTCCGGATTATCTCCCCATTCCGATTGTCAGAGATTATTGGTAACCGATCAAGGAGAATGGCAGAATAGGGGAGCAAGAAAATTAATCCTTTCTCTTTCCCTCTTCCCTCTTCCCTCTTCTCTAGCCCCTAACCCCTAGCCCCTAACCCCTAACCCCTAGCCCCTAACCCCTAGACCCTAGACCCTAGACCCTAGACCCTAAAAACATTAGCTTCAACTACCCCGCCCTAAGTAGAGGGCGGGGATTGTGAGGGGTAAGTCTCACAACACAAGTGTTGAATAGCTCACGGAGACACAGTTTGGCACGAACTACCGAATGCTTCCCCAGTTCGGTCTATCTTCAAGCCACCTTATCAGTGGCGTTGGGTCAAGCCAAGACATCCTGACTGTGTTGAGCGAGGGGACTTAAAACTGTTACTCGAAGGATTATCTCTTTATGCGAGTACCTGTATTATCTGCATCTGGGCAACCGCTAATGCCAACCAAGCCAAGTCGGGCAAGGCGATGGCTAAAAGCTGCTAAAGCCAAGGTTGTCTATAACGACCTCGGGATCTTCCAAGTCCAGTTAATTGAATGCCCGAAAGGTGAAAGAACGCAGCCAATTGCTGTTGGCATCGATCCGGGTAAACTCTACACGGGAATCGGCGTTGGGTCTGCTAAGTTTACTCTCTGGTTGGCACATCTCCAGTTGCCATTCAAAACAGTTAAAGAGCGGATGGAACAACGCCGAATGATGAGGAGAGGGCGTAGAGGTCGTCGAATCGACCGTAAGATTTCGTTCGACAAACGCGCACACCGCCAGAAGCGATTTGACAATCGCCGCCAATGCAAAATACCTCCTAGCATCAGAGCTAATCGCGAATTGGAATTGCGAGTAATTAGCGAGTTGTCATCAATTTACCCGCCTACCGATGTCGTTTACGAAATCGTAAAAGCAGCAGGCGACAAAGGATTTAGTCCTGTGATGGTCGGGCAAAAATGGCAGGTTAAAAACTTAGAAAAGTATGGGAAAGTCAAGCAATGCGAAGGCTGGCAGACGGCGAATACTCGCTGCTTTCTCAAATTAGAAAAACAGAAGCACTCCAAAGGGGATGCTATCCCAGCCACTCATGCAGTTGATGGCGTAGCATTAGCCTGCCAAGCCTTTATTCGGTATGGCATTGTCGATCGTCAAACAATGGGTTGGATAGGAGAGGTTCGCGTTACGCCAGCACCATTTACGGTGATTCGTCGCCCACCAATTTGCCGCCGTCAGTTGCACTTGATGATTCCGAGTAAAGGTGGTATTCGCCGCAAGTATGGCGGCACTGTTACCCGGCATGGTTTTAGAAAAGGCGATTTGGCAATCGCAACTCAAGGCAGCAAAACTTATCAGGGCTGGGTAAGCGGCGACACCGAAAAACAGGTTTCCGTTTCAGACCGAAACTGGAAACGGTTAGGTCAGTTCAGTAAAAACAAAGTCCGTTTGGTACAGCGAAGCACGGGTTTAATCGTGCTGCCAAACCGGAAATTATCAAATTTGATGGCATCGAACCATCAAATTTGACAAGCTATCCCTCTCCGGCCTGCTTCGCTGAGGCCGGAGTCTCCCGCAATAATCAGATGACGAATCAGCCGAACGAATTAGAGGCACAACTGAGTGCGCTCAAACAAGACGCGCAACAAGCAATATCTGTCGCCGAAACTCTCCCGCGCTTGGAAGAACTCCGAGTCGCATATCTGGGTAAGAAAGGTCAAGTGTCCCAGATACTGGGAGGGTTGGGGAAATTATCTGCCCAAGAACGTCCGCGCATTGGGGCATTAGCCAACGAAGTTAAGGAAGCTCTGCAAACTGCCCTCGATAACAAACGGGAAGCTTTGCAAGCTGCCCAAATTGAAGCCCAACTGGAGGCAGAAACTCTGGATGTCACCATGCCGGGAGTTTACCGCCCCCAAGGTCGGGTGCATCCAATCAATTCTGTCATCGATCGCACGATCGATATTTTCGTCGGTCTGGGCTACACCGTAGCCACCGGCCCGGAAATGGAGAACGATTACTATAATTTTGAGGCGTTGAATTTCCTCGCCGACCACCCAGCCCGCGATATGCAGGATACTCTCTACCTGCCAGATGGGAATTTGCTGCGAACTCACACTTCCAACATTCAAATTCACTACATGGAAGAAAACGACCCACCGGTGAGGGTTGTCGCACCTGGGCGGTGTTATCGGCGGGATACAGTCGATGCCACTCACGCCGCCGTCTTCCACCAAATCGAATTTTTTGCCGTTGATGAGGGAATTACTTTCTCAGACCTCAAAGGCACGATTAAGGTATTTTTGGAACAAATGTTTGGCGAAGAAATGCCGATTCGTTTTCGCGCCAGTTATTTCCCTTTCACGGAACCTTCAGCAGAAGTGGATATGCAGTGGAAAGGCAAATGGTTGGAAATCATGGGTTGCGGTATGATCGATCCCAATGTCCTCAAAGCTGTAGGTTACGACCCAGAAGTTTACACGGGATTTGCCGCAGGTTTTGGTGTGGAACGAGTGGCGATGGTGCTGCATCAACTCGATGATATTCGGCGGATGTATAGCAGCGACTTGCGCTTTTTGCGCCAATTCTAATTAATTTCAAATTTGAGATTTCAGATTGCAAATTTAATTAAATCGGCAATCTGAAATTTTAAATTATATTTCATATTGCAAAAAAAAACACTTTCTTATCTGCGTTTATCTGCGTTTATCTGTCTTAATCTGTGGTAAAAATTTAACCCGTAATTCCCACAGATAATCTTTCGTATCACTGATGTACAAACGGACACAATATCAAATCTGCAATCTGCAATCTAAAATCTGAAATTACCAATTTCATTTTAAATGGCAAATCGAATTCAATCTGAAATTAGCAATCTGCGATCTGAAATTATCAACGAGTAGTTGACTGGCTTCCTCAGCCGAAAGGGGATGGCTGAAGAGAAAACCTTGCATTTCTTCGCAATTGAGCGATCGCAAGCAGTTCATTTGTTCTACAGTTTCCACCCCTTCCGCCACAACGCTCAAGTTGAGACCTCGGCCCAAGGCAATGATGGCGCTGGTAATGGCGGCGGACTGGGGATCGTTCTCCAGATCCCTGACAAAGGCTCGATCGATTTTCAGCGTGTCGAACCCAAATTTCTTCAGATAGTTGAGGGAAGAATAACCGATGCCAAAATCATCGAGGGCGATGCGAACACCCATCCGCTGCAATTGCGCGATCTTGGCTCTAGAAAAATCGACATTCTGCATCGCAATCGTTTCTGTAATTTCCAATTCCAGAAACTCAGGTGCCAGTTTGGTTTCCTGCAAAACCTGGGCTACGGTTTCTACTAAACTCGGTTGTTGGAATTGTCTGACGGAGAGGTTAACTGCTATTCGCACTTTTGGCAAACCGGCATCTTGCCAAGCTTTATTTTGGGCGCAAGCTGTTTGCAAAACCCAAGTGCCGATCGCAAATATCAGTCCATTTTCCTCAGCCAGGGTGATAAAAGTTTTGGGAGAAATTAGCCCCAATTGGGGATGCTGCCAACGCACTAAGGCTTCCATATGAGTGATTTCGCCTGTGTTAACGTTGACTTGTGGTTGGTAGTATACTACAAATTGTTGTTCTTGAATAGCTTGGTGGAGACTATTTTCCAGTTCCAATAATTCCGAAGCTTGGGAATTCATTGCTGGAGTATAGATTTGATAGTTATTTCTGCCTTCTGCTTTAGCGCGGTACAAAGCAGCATCGGCATTGATTAAGAGGGTGTGTGCATCTTGACCGTGTTGCGGATAAATGGCTATGCCAATGCTGCTGGTAATGTAGAGTTGATGACCTTCTATATCAAAGGCAGGTTTGAGAACATCGATAATTCTTTGGGCTATTTTGGTGGCATCTTCTATGCCGTTAATTTCGGGTAGAAGGAGGGTAAATTCATCACCTCCCCAGCGAGCAATGGTATCATCGACTCGCAGGCAGCTTTTCAATCGTTGGGTGGCGCTCTGCAACAAGCGATCGCCCACGGCATGACCCAAGGTGTCGTTAATAGTTTTGAAGCGATCGAGATCGAGAAACATGACCGCCATTTTATTGCGGTGCTTGTGCGCTGTTTCCAAAGCTAGGGAAAGGCGCTCGTTAAGTAAAGTGCGGTTGGGTAAACCGGTGAGCAGGTCGTGGTAAGCTTGATACCTAATTGTAGCTTCTGCCAATTGCCGTTTTAGGGCTCCGCCGATACTAGCAGCCATCGCGATTAAAATCGATTCTTCACCGCTAGACCACTGACGCTGTTGGCGGTAATCTTCAAACCCAATATACCCCCACAATTGCTCGTCGATCGAAATAGGCACTCTCAATTGAGAAAGTGGGGGAGTGGGGGAGTGGG